>QQUO01000314.1 GCA_008501575.1 Pseudomonadota bacterium | reverse complement strand
CATCTTATTAGACGGTTTATTCGGTTAATGGGTGCCCTCAATAGACTGACCTTCCGGTGCTTAAGTGCCAATCTAAATGCGATTTACTGGTGCGAATTGTGTGACCTATTGTACAAATTCTCAGGGTTTCGTGTAGGTTTTGTCTATACCTTTTGCTTGAGGCATTATTTTTGCGTGTCGAAATTAATTGTCTTGGCTCAAAACTTTTTTTGTCTCAAGAAATCAGAATAACCTTGCTGCGCGTTTGAATGACTGTACAAATATTTTGATTTAAGAAAGCCGTCATTTAAGCACCCAAGTAAACCAAGTTCACAAAATGCTTTCTTGTTAATAGCTATTTGCAAAAAAGTGGTGGAGTTCTGTTAAAATAATAAGCATTCATTCCAAGAGGCGTTTATGACTTTCTTTTTGATTATCACACTATTGGTTTTGGGCTTTCTGGCGGCAGCTGAGCGTATTCAGACCATGGCACCGGGTACCAAAGACCTGATTAGTTTTCTTAGACAATCCGAAGGTTGGATTGGTATTGTGTCTATTGTGCTCGGCATTGTTTGGTTATTCCGGGTATTGCGTTGGCTTAAGTATTTTAATCTTTACCTGTTTTTGGGCTTGTTGTCGGCTTTAGTGATGATTGCTTTGGGCTTTTTATACGCGCAAAACGTCTTGCGTGGCTGGAGTAAAGACAATGCATCCATCAATGACAATATCAATAAGGTCGTGGATAAATTGGCCCCGATTAAAGAACCTTTAGGTATCGCCGCCATTGTGCTGGGTGTGGTTGATTTATTGATGTATGTGTTTTAAAAATTAGTTAGGTGACATTGGGAAGTCAAAGCAGACTTCCCATGTGCAAACAACAATAGATATTTTCCTCAGTATATACCTGTAGTCGCACCCCTTGCGGGTGCCCAAATGCCACGATTTTTACACATTGAGGCGGGGTATGGCAAGGTCAATCCTTGCGGCCACAACAAATCAAAGGATGCCATATTTAGCTGTCAACATTACACTTCATTCTATACTTCCCAATTTTCAATAAAGTCTTTGAAGTGATTCAAAAAGTCGTTGGTGTGGTAAGCATCAAGGGCGCGGTGGTCGATGGTGAGGCTGACGTAGCACATGGGTTTGATGACCAGCGCATCTTCGCCATCGATGGTTTTAACCACCGGTCTTTTTTCAATTTTTCCTAAACCTAATATCGCCACTTGCGGCTGGTTGATAATAATCGGTGTGGCCACTAAAGAGCCGGAAACACCATGGTTAGAGATGGTGAAGGTGCCGCCCTGGACGTCCGATTGTTGGAGAGCGCCGGTGCGGGCTTTGTCGGTCAGCTCGGTGAGGCCTTGGGCGATTTGCTGTAAATCTTTGTTTTCGCAGTGTTTTAAGACGGGTACGATTAAGCCATCATCGCCTAAAGCCGTGCCAATACCGATGTTGATGTGATTAAATACTTGTAAACCATCTTCATGAAACCGGGCATTAATTTTTGGTTGGTGGCGGATGGCTGCAATGGTGGCAGCGATAAAATAAGCGGTGTAGGTGAGTTTTATGGCCCGCTGTTCAAAGGCTTTTTTGTGTTGCTTTCGGTGCTGCATGATGCGGCTGAGATCGACATCAAAAACAGCGGTTACATGGGGGGCAGTCTGTACGCTGTGTTGCATATGCTCAGCAATTTTTCGCCGCATGGCGGTGTGTTTGATAAATTGACTGTCATTGGAATGCGCTGTTTCGGAATCGGCTTGATTGAGATAAGCCTTAATGTCACGGCTGGTTAGGCGGTTGTTTTTACCACTGCCGGAAATGAGATCCGGGTTGAGGTTATGCTGTGATAAGAGACGCCGAACTGCAGGACTCTTGAACTTAGAGGGGGGATGATCTAAGGGCCCCGCAGCCGACGTGTTCTTTTGAGGTAAATCTGTTTTAGTTTCTTTTGGAGCAGATTTATTTGAATCAATATTACCTTCGTTCGCAATCTTTGACCCAACCTGTGTATTAATAGTTCCCAAAATTTTATTGTCTGTGGCCGTTTCGCCCACCTGGACAAGAATGGCGCTGAGTACGCCGTCAGCGGGAGCAGTGATTTCCATCATCACTTTATCGGTTTCCAATTCGATAATGGGTTCACCTTTATGAACCCGGTCGCCCACTTTTTTTAACCATTCAGCCACTGTGGCTTGGGTTCCTTCAGTCTGCGCTTCTTCTAATGTGATGTCAACTGTTTTGCTCATATTTTGTCCAAAGTGATGATCTTTTCAGCAATTGTGTCAATATTTGGTAAAGCGGCGGCCATTAATTGCGGGTCATGGGGGTTGCCGATGTCCGCCGTGGCCAGGCGCTCAATGGGCGCATCTAAATAGAAAAAAGCTTCTTTAGCCAGGACTGCGGCAATTTCTGCACCAAAACCGGCGGAGATATTATCTTCATGAACAATCAGGCAGCGGCCGGTTTTTTTCACAGAATCAAGAACAGCTTGTTTATCCCAGGGTTGTAAAGTGCGTAAATCAATCAACTCGGCATTTATACCGGTTTGTTCAATGGCGTCTTGACACATATGCACCATGCCACCCCAACTGACGACTGTTAAGCGATCACCTTCAGTGATGGTTCTGGCCTGGCCAAATGGAATAATATATTGGTCACCGGGATACGGTCGGCGAGCCCAGCTGTGGTCCAGCATTTTCCGGTGTTCAAAGAATATGCTGGGGTTATTGTTGCGTAAAGCATAACGCAATAAACCGACGGCATCTTCGGCATTGGAGGGCATCGCCACCTGCCAGCCAATGGCATGAACCCATTTGACTTCAGCGCATTGTGAATGCCAGGGATCACCACAACCAAAATAACCGCCGGCCATGCGCACCACCATCGGTGCGGCAAAGCGGTTATTGGTGCGCCAGCGCATGGTGCCGGTGTCATTGAGTTGTTCTTCGGCGGGATCGGCGTATTTTCTAAATTGTATTTCCGGCACCGGTAATAAGCCGGCCAATGCCATGCCCACAGAGCGACCAATAATACCTTCTTCTGATAACGAGGTGTCAAACACCCGCTGTTCGCCGTGTTTATCTTGCAGGCCTAAAGTCACGGCGTGAACACCGCCTTTGGCACCGACATCTTCGCCAAATACCAGCATTTTATCGTTATGACTTAGTTCAAAATCCAAAGTACGGCGGATTGCAGTGACCATGTTAACTCGCCCTGATTCTGCCACCACTTCTTCGCTGGTCGGTGGCAAGTTCAGTTTGTTGAGGTGAATACCGCCTTGTTGCTGTAATTCTGTCTGGCCTTGTTGGTTGGTTTCGCTGAAGGCATGGCGGGTGATGTTTTTGGGATTAGCATGGGCTTGTTGATCGACTTTTTCATAAACACGATAAACGTGGTCTTTAGTTGCTTGCGCCAGCTTGTCCCAGGATTCATGATTTAAAATACCTTGTTTATGCAAAAAGGTTTTAAGTTTGGGCAAGGGATCGTGTTGTTGCTCAAATTTAAGCCGTTCTTCGCTTTTGTAGCTTTGGGTGTCTTGCGCTGAATGGCCGTTTAAACGTGGTACAGTTAAACGCAACAGTGCCGGTTTGCGTTCTTCGCGGATATAGTTGTTGGCTTGTTCAATTAAATCTGCAGCCACTTGCGGTTGGGTACCATCACCGGAAAACAGCTTAATGCCTTTGAAACTTTCTAAGTTACTAACAATATTACCGCCGGGTGTTTGAAAGCTGGAAGGCACGGAAATACCATAGCCGTTGTCTTCGATGTAGAAAAACATCGGCAATGATAAGGTGGTGGCCATGGTTAAGGCTGACCAAAAACCATTGGTGGCCACTGAACCGTCACCGCCTAACACCAGGCCGATGGCATCGTTCCAGTCATTATTTTTAAGGTGGTTGCGGTGGTATTCAATGGCTTGCGCCCAACCGGCAACCGGTGTGTATTGTGCACCAACACCACCAGACATGGGCAGTACGCAAGCACCATTATGGTTGGGTTGATTAAACACCACGCCGATATCGCGGCCATCTGAAAAACCACCTGCGCGCATCATGCTGGCCTGCAGACATTGTTCCACTTCGATACCCATGGATAACAATAAGGGCCGTGAACGGTAGTATCCGGAGACCGCGTCTTTTTTAGCGGTCAAGATCTGGGCCAATAAAATTTGTGCCAAATCATGGCCGCGAGCGGAAAATTGATACAAGACCTTTTTTTGTTTCACCAGGTCATATTCCTCTAAGTCGTCCAAAGCACGGGAAGTGAGTAAGGTTCTGGCGGTGTGATGCCAGTCGATGTGGGAAAAAGTTTGGTGTTTTTGAGCTTGCATAAGATGGATTGTGAATATTGAGTGCTAAAAAATCATTATCTCTTAACTCTTTGCAAATATGTTTGCGAAATTTGTGCAAATAAGATTAAATAAGCATAACATTCGAATTAATATGTATTTTTAAGAAAGATAATTTCATTCCATGGATAAATACGACAGAAAGATTTTAAAAGTCCTTCAATCCGAAGGGCGAATTTCCAACAAGGATCTGGCGCAAGAGGTGGCCTTATCACAGGCACCTTGTTGGCGACGGGTGGACGCATTACAAAAATCAGGTCTTATTAAAGGTTATACCGCCATTGTTGATCAGGAAAAAGTGGGTTTAAATATCACCGCCTTTGCTCAAATTACCCTGGATAATCACCATCCGGAAACGGTGCAACACTTTGACCGCAGTATTCAACAGTGGCCCGAAATATTGGAGTGTCATGCCACCAGCGGTGAATATGATTACCTGTTAAAAATCGTGACCCGTGATATGAACTCCTATAATCATCTGATTTATGAGAAAATTTTAACGCTGCCATCGATTCGTTCCGTAAACACCAGTTTTTCTATGCAACAGAAAAAAAGAACCTCACATTTACCGATTAGCGATGATGATATCAGTTAATTGACGCGCCCCGGCATGGGTTGTTTAACGTCGCCATTGGGATAACGAAGTTTAAAGGGCACTGCAATCAGCTGGTGGTCTTGATTGATTTGAATGGCGAAATGTAAATGTGGGCCGGTGGAGAAACCGGTGTCACCGGATTCGGCCAGTTTCTGCCCGGCGCTGACCCGTTGACCATTACCGACCACCACGGATTCCAGTTTTAAGTGCGCGTATAATCCCATGCTGCCGTCGTCATGGGCAATACGAACATAATTATTTCGGAATAAGTTTTTCTGTTCAGTGCCACCTTTAATGAAATCTTCGGCATAATCCATCACCACACCACTACGGGCGGCCACCACCTCGGTGCCTTCGGCCAATGGAATGTCAATGGCGTATTTGTTTTGTTCGTCGAAGTGACTAAAGTTACCGGCAAATCCTTGGGAAATATAGGCGCCACCAACAGAACGATAAGGCAAGCGATAGGCATAGCCTGAATCATAAGCCGGGTTATTTTGTCCCAGGACATAAGAAAATTGATAGCCATAGGACCAGCTTTTATTGTCCTGGACGGCTTCTATGGTGCCGAGATAGTAATCGGTTGTGGCCGGTACGTCATAGATTTTGGGCCACGGCGGATCGCTTTGTGCATTCATTGCTTTGGTCATGACAAGCTGAACCGATATCGGGCCATGATAGGGATTAATGGCATACAGTAAGGGCATACGGTCGGTACCACGATTGACCACGGTGGCTTTGGCCTGACTGTCTTCGACCCGAACTTGCCAGCTTTCATAATCATCTGTGGCTTGCGGTTTTTTGTCGCTGTAATGGACAATACCGTTTTCATCCACATGCTTATAGAACTTTTTGGCTGGTGCTGGGATGGATATAATCAGCCCACCAATGAGGAATATAAAATGTGCTGAAAAAAAAGCCTGTTTCATGGTAAATAGTTAAAAAATGGTTAAGAAAAATTTGTTATACTGTTGAACCGATTCAGGCTAAACAGGTGAGCACTATTATGACCGTAACGGTTGGATTTGTAAAAGAAAACGCAGACAACGAAGCCCGAGTGGCGGTGGTTCCAGAAACCGCCAGTAAAATGTTGGCTTTAGGCTGGCAAGTGTTGTTTGAGTCACAAGCCGGGCTGGCGGCCGGGTTTCCCGACACGCATTATCCGGATACATGTCAAATTGTCAAAAAGCGCGATGAGGTACTGGAAGCGGCCGATATTTTGGTGTCAGTTAATGGCTTAAACGAAGCTGATTTGCCGCTTATAAAACAAGGCGCCGTGGTGGTCGGCATGGTATCGCCCTATCGTGAACAAAACCGATTTGTTCAGGCGGCGAACAATAAACTCACCGTTTTTTCGATGGAGCTCATTCCGCGCATTACCCGGGCCCAGGCGATGGATGTGCTGTCTTCCCAGGCAGCGGTGGCCGGTTACAAGGCCGTATTATTGGCGGCTTCAGAATCACCTCAGTTTTTTCCGATGTTAACCACGGCAGCCGGCACCATTCGTCCGGCACAGGTGTTAGTTATCGGTGCCGGGGTGGCAGGTTTACAGGCGATTGCCACTGCGCGACGCTTGGGTGCTAATGTCACAGGTTATGATGTCCGTCCGGAAACGGTGGAACAAGTAAAATCACTGGGTGCTAAATTTTTGGATTTAGGCGTGAGTGCCGTGGGTGAAGGTGGTTATGCCCGGGAATTGACCGCGGAAGAAAAACAAACGCAACAAGAGAATCTGGCGGAGCATCTGAAAACAGTCGATGTCCTGATTACAACTGCCGCCGTGCCGGGACGTCCGGCACCGGAAATTGTCAGTCAGGCCATGGTGGATAATATGAAGGCCGGCAGTGTGATTGTGGATTTGGGTGCCGAAGGCGGTGGTAATTGTGCGCCGACCAAAGCCGGGGAAACGGTGATGGTGGGCCATGTTAAGGTTATTGGCCCGGTTAATTTGCCGGCCACGGTGCCATTACATGCCAGTGAAATGTATGCCCGTAATATTTGGAATTTATTAAATTTGATGCATCGGGAAGGAGAATTCAACCTGGATTGGGATGATGACGTGTTGGCCGGTGCGGTGGTGACGCGAGATGGTCAGGTGGTGCATGCCGCGGTTAAACAAGGTTTGGGAGAGTAATCATGATTGATGGTTTTATTGCCTTATATATTTTCACTTTAGCCGCCATATTGGGCTTTGAGATTATTTCCAAAGTGCCGGTGGTGTTACACACGCCTTTAATGTCCGGATCTAACTTTATTCACGGCATTGTTTTGGTTGGTGCCATGATTGCGCTGGGTCATGCCGACACCACCCTGGAAAAAACTTTTGGCTTTATCGCGGTGTTTTTAGGCGCCGGTAATGCCGCCGGTGGTTATGTGGTAACTGAACGGATGTTGGAAATGTTTAAACCGCGGGTCAAAAAGACCGATGCCCCAAATGACAATAATGAAGGAGATCAATCATGATGGATTTCATTCACGATTATCTGCCGGTGGTCATTAAATTGGCTTATTTTGGGGCGGCCATTTTATTTATCACCGGTTTACGGCGCATGAGTAAACCGGCCACTGCGCGGGGTGGCATTGTCGGGGCCGGTGTCGGTATGTTGCTGGCCACCGTGGTGACCTTTTTATT
>QQUO01000173.1 GCA_008501575.1 Pseudomonadota bacterium | reverse complement strand
ACTGAGCTTGCAGACGTTGAGGCATTAAGCAATATCCCGGTTTTGATTAAACAACAGAAGAGTTCCCAAAGCAACAAAGAGTCCATTAATCAATTCCTCACCATTCAAAGCCAAGTAAGCGGCAAAATCTCTAACGGCGGTCAATACTGGATTTTTGGCGTTCAAAATACCGGCGATAAAACCATGGTCAGACCCGGTGTTATGGTTAGTTTGTTCAATGCACAAGGAAAACGGGTGGTGGAGCAGGGCGGTTGGTCATACAAAGAACAATTAGAGCCCGGTGAAAAAACCAGCGTGCTGGTTTATTTAAGTGAGCCACCCAATGAAACAATTGAACAAAAAATCACAGCGTTAGCCAGTGAACCCGGTCAGTTTGGTGCAAAACAAGTTCAGGTCAAAGTCTCAGACTACACCGTCACCAGTAAGAGCCAGCAGTTTGAAATTATTGGTGATGTGCTTAACAACCACGACAGCCGAGTCAAATATGTTCGTGTTATTGCGGTGGCTTATAATGCTGCTGGAGAGCCTATTGGTATCGGAAATGCCTATAGTACAGAAAAACACTTGGCGCCGAATCAAGGCTCAGGCTTTAAAATTTCAGTGGGCACCTTTTTAACCGATGAACCCGATTCATGGCAGCTTTTGGCGTTGGCTCGTGAAGATTAAGTCATGTGCTGTTGCTAATATTTCTAAGCGATACATTTCAAAAATAATGGCATTCTTAACCGTTTTAACTGATTAAAGCCATTGGTAACTTGTAATATGAATTGTTGATTAGGATTACAATGGTTATATAACTAACCATAATATTTCATACAATAAAATCAATTCTTGCATGAAATATTTAGGCGGGCATAATCTTAGGATGGTCACAATCATAGATGGGAATAAAATATGAAAATTACCGGAAAATTTACCGTAAAATTAAATCCTTTGGATTTTTACGCGGAAGCCAAGGCGGGTCTGAATTTAGGTCGGATGTCAATGGACAAAACATTTCACGGTGAGCTCAATGCCACCAGTCAAGGCGAAATGCTCAGCGCCATGACCACAACCAAAGGTTCGGCCGGTTATGTGGCCATTGAGCAGGTTGTAGGTACTTTATCAGGCAAAAAGGGCGGCTTTGTGTTGCAGCATTTTGGAACAATGGACAAGGGCAAAGACCGGCTTATTCTTGAAGTTACTCCTGATTCGGGTTTTGATGAACTCACCGGGATATCCGGAACCATGGAAATCAACATTGAGGATGGTCAGCATTATTATGTGTTTGATTATGAGTTGCCGTGAAAGGTGGTAATGGCGAATTAAATACAGGTGTTAAGTTTGCAAAAACATAACACCATTAAATGGAGTTTGGGTCGAGATTGGCACCGCTTGCACCCGAATGTTCAAAAGCGCTTTAATCGCTTACCTACAGAAGATAATCCGATTCTCTATGAAGGTATTATGGAGCGGGTAGAGTGTTCAAAAGCGGGGCAGTTATTTGCTTTTTTGACCAAAGTGATTGGCAACCCGTTAAGTCCACATCAAGGCACCGATATCAAGATGTCAGTGCAGCTGACCAGTTCAGCCAATAAGCCCGGTGTTCATTGGAAACGAACCTATTACTTTCCCGGCAAAGCGCCGTTTAGCGTGACCTCTACCAAAAAGGATGACCGCGGGAAAATGATGGAAATGGTGGGCGGTGGTTTTGGCATGTTTTTAGATGTTTATGCTGAGAATGGTGAGTTGCATTTTAAAAGCACGCGTTATTTTTGGAAATTCATTGGTTGGTATCTGCCTTTACCGCATTGGTTGAGCCCGGGTGAAACGCATGTCATTCATCAAGATTTAGGCAACGGTGATTTTCGCTTTACCATCTCCATGGATCACCCGGTGTTAAAGCGGACCTTTTATCAAACCGGGATTTTTCGTGAAGTTAGCAATCTGGGGGAATCCAATGACCGATAAGATTCTGGTGTTGGGTGGTTATGGCACCTTCGGTGGTCGTATCAGCCGTACTTTGTGCCGAAAAGGCTTTCATGTCATTATAAATGGTCGCAATCACGATAAAGCACAACAACTCAAAACGGACATACTTGCTCAGCAAACCGATGCGTTGGTAGAGGTGGCCTGTTTCGATGTATTCTCTGAATTATCGCAGCATTTAAAAAGTATGAAGCCGTCACTGCTTATCCATACCTGCGGACCTTTTCAGGGCCAGGATACCCAGATTGCTGAAACCGTTATAGATGCCGGTATCCATTACATCGACCTGGCGGATGGTCGTGATTATGTGCAAAACATGCTCAAGCTGGATGCTTTGGCGCAATCCAGGGGTGTGATTGCCATCACCGCAGCCAGCACGGTGCCGACTTTATCTTCTGCTGTCTTGCAACATTTGCAGAATACGCATGCCTTTGAAACATTCGAGTCCGTCAAAATAGGCATTTCGCCCGGGCAAAAAACGGACCGTGGTCTGGCCACCAGCCAAGCGGTGTTATCGTATATTGGCAAGCCATTAACGCCCTGGCGCGGTGCACCCAATAAGCCATACGGCTGGCAGCATACCTATTTGCAAAAATATCCGGGCATAAGGAATCGTTTGATGGGGAATTGCGAAGTGGCTGATTTGGATTTATTGCCGGATTATTTTGCCATTAAGAAATTACAGTTTTCAGCCGGTATGGAAAGTAAACTGCTGCATAGCGGTATTTGGCTGAGTTCCTGGCTGGTGCGATTGGGCTTGCCTTTAAATTTAGCCCAACGCGCCGGCTTCTGGCTAAAGGTCAGTCGGTGGTTTGATTTTCTCGGTACCGATGATGGCGGTATGCATGTGGCTATCGAGGGCATTTACAAAAACAATCAAACCATTCATAAAACCTGGTATATCATCGCAAAAAATAACCACGGCCCTCAGATTCCCTGTGTCCCGGCAATTGTTATGGCCGAAAAAATATTGGGTCAGAAAAATTTTAATGATGAAATCAGTTCAGGTGTCCAACCTTGTATTAACCTTGTCAGCCTGGATGAATACCTCAAGGAATTGATACCTTATGATGTTGAGACTTGTACGTTTTGAGTTTCAAGAAGTTGAATAAATTCACTTTACCGCTTCTTTAAAAGGGTGTGAATTTGCATTTTTTTATGTGAAATTCAATCCTTGCATCAGGTAACGGACTTATGGTTAACAAACAATTGACAACTTTCTGACCTTGGTATATTTTAATCTAAGCACTTACCGGGTAGTCAAATGGACAGCCAAATAGAATCGACAGCCACTTTGTTGGGCAAAGTGAAAGACGGCGATGATGAGGCCAGAAATCGCTTGTGCGCCATTTATCTGCCGATGTTGCAGCGTTGGGCACATGGCCGACTGCCTGAATATGCCAGAGATTTGGCTGAGACGGATGATATGGTGCAAGCATCATTGATTAAGGCTTTAAATAAACTGGATGACTTTCAATCTCAACATGAAGGTGCGTTTCTTGCCTATTTAAGAACCACATTACTGAATCAGATTAGAGATGAGATTAGGCGATACAGCCGTCAGGATGCCCACAATACACCAATTCAAGAAAGCAAAACATCAAATCAGGGCAATGCCCTGGAACAGGCGGTCGGTGCAGAAGTGCTTGAACGTTACGAGAGGTCTTTAACTTTATTAGGCGATGGCGCCAGGCAAGCGGTTGTGTTGCGGGTGGAATTTGGCTTTTCCTACCCTGAAATTGCCGCAGCCATGGATTTTGCTTCTGCAAATGCTGCCAGAATGGCCGTATCACGCGCCCTTCATCGATTGGCTGAGCTGATGTGAAAGACCTCAATAAAACAATTTGGGACAGTCTGGCTTGTGATATTCTCGATGGTGAAATTAGCGCCAATGATGCCGACAACCATGACCCAAAAATCATCGATAAACTGCTGCAAATAGCTCAATTATCCAAAGCTTTTAATCACCCGGGTTACAGTCAGAGTTCAGCACAATCAAATTCACCACAGATTTTGTTCCAGTGGGGCCATTTAGAAGTTCATAAACTGTTGGGAGAAGGTACTCAAGGTACGGTGTATTTAGCCTATGATCCGATATTGAATCGTAAAGTGGCACTGAAAATCATCAAACATAAAGACTTAGCACCATATCAAGCCAGGGCCTTTATTGATGAGGCCAGACGCATGGCAAAAGTTCGGAATCGACATGTTTTGGCCATCCATGGTGCCAATGTATTTGATAATAAGGTGGGTTTTTGGGCTGATTGGATTGCGGGTGAAGAACTGACTCCGGATGCATTAACAAGTCATGATGATTTACTGGATTTGATTGATGCTTTAAGTGATGCCCTAAGGGCTGTGCATGAAGCGGATTTGATTCATGGCGATATTAAGCCTGCCAATGTCATGCGTGAAAACACCGGCCGAATCATATTGATGGATTTTGGTGCCGGTTCTGAGCAGTTGATGGCTAAACATCTACTCACGGGAACACCACGTTTTATGGCGCCGGAATTATTCCTGGGTCAGGGTATTAGCCCGGCATCAGATATCTATGCCCTGGGAACCTTGCTTTACTATATGGTGAGCAGGCAATATCCGTTTGTGGCTGATGATTTGGCTGATATCAAAAAAGCCCACCAAAATCGGGCCTACAAACCATTGGATTACCGCCATACAAAATACAGTAAACAGATTTGTCAATTAATTAACAGCATGTTGGCACCAGAGCCGGCGGCCAGACCGACGGCCAGGCAAATCCTAAAACAGGTCAATCGGCAAAGAAGCGCTCCCCAACGCCGACAAAAACGCCTGCTACTTAGTGCCCTGTTTTTAATCTTAATCAGTGGCATCTTAATAAGCAGTTGGGGTTTTCACCGTGCCAGTAAGGCGCAGCAGGAAACGTTGTTAGCGAAACAGAAAACCGATGCCATCAATGCCTATTTTAAAAGTATGCTGACATCGGCATCGGCCCTGGGTACCGGTCGTGAAGTCAGGGTGGCTGATTTAATGTTACAGGCCCAACAGGAAGTGGCCCATCGATTTCAGGATTCACCTGAAGTGAAAGCAGACTTAAACAACACCATCGCGCGCACCTTTTTAAGTTTAAATATGCTCGAAGAATCGGCCAATCAATTCAAGCAAGCCATTGCACTACTGGAAAAGCTGCTACCGGCCAATCATTCTGACTTGCTGAACACCCGCCTGTCGCTGGTCATGATTTACATTAATCAAGGCAATTATGGGGCCGCTCAGGAAATTTGTGAAGAAATTTTGGCGATGCCTGTTATTAATCCCATGATCAGGAATCAGGCCACCATTCGGTTGGCAGAAATTTATTCTAATCAGGGTCAATTTGTGCAAGCCGAAGCCATGTTGTTGCCTTTAATGGCAAACATCGAAGATCCGGCTGTGGCCACTTCGAACAACAGCAGTTTATTGTTAACTGCTTTAACCAACAACGCTTCGAAGCAATCCAAGTTTGCCGAAGCGGAACAGTACGCCCGACAAAATCTGGCTTGGCTGGCCGACTACCCAAAAGCCGAAGACCGCAGCCGTAAACTGTTAACTGTTAACTTAACCATTAACTTACTTGAACAGGGTAAAAGCAAAGAAGCTTTAGAGATTTTAGACGCTTTATTGGCCGATATTGCCGACAAATACGGCAAAGAAACATTTTTGTATTTAACCACTCTGGTGAATTATGCCGCGGCGTTAAGAGACAGCGGTGATGCCAATCGGGCGCTGGCTATTGAAGAAGAGGCCTTGGCGTTAAGTCATCTGGTTGAAGGTAATAAGCCTGATATATCCATTGTTTTAGGAACCAATATTGGTAATTCCAAAGTGGAGTTGGGTTTGTTTAAAGAAGCTGAACAAATAATTCGGGAAACCTGGCAGTTGGCACAAAAGGAACTGGGGACGAATAATCAACGAACCTTAATATTAGAATATAATTTGGCAGAACTATTGAATAAAGATGGGCGGCCTCAAGCGGCCTTAGAATGGGCTAAACAGACTCTTGAAAAGTCCTCAAGCGCATTAGGCGAGCATCATTTGGTGACACTTATGACGAAAGATAATATAGCCGTGAGTTATCGACTGCTTGGTCAAAATGATGACGCCTTAGTCATTTATGATGGGTTGTTGGTGAATTTATACAAAATCATTCCTGCCAACAGCGCCCCGGCCTTATTGGTACAATCGCATTACATTGATGCTTTGATTAAAGCAGGAAAAAAGGAAGCGGCACTTAATCAGCTCAAAAGCAGGCTAAGCGCGCTTCAACAAAAATTTCCTGTTGACCATCCTGAGATACAATTCACCGAACAACATATTCAAAGTTTAGAGTTTGACAACCCATAATTTATCAAACTATTCAAAGCCATCAATAAAGATTAAATCACCATGCGACGATTCAACCGCGCCGATATCAATTTGGGCATTTTGAATTCGCGGATTGCCATAAATATCATGGGTTCCAACACCCCAATCAGATAAAAAAGGTGGTGGAATCGGCACAAAAGGCGGCGGTGTTGTGCCGCCATTAACCAGGGGTGAGTTATAAACCGGCGTGTAATTAAACCAGCCCGATTCAAATTCCGGTGCCACCTGGATATTCATGGTGACTTCGTCAAAACTGCCTGAAAAGGATTGGTAATCATTATATTTGAAATACTTATCGCCACCACCGGTCGCGCGGACATCATGGTTGTCGTTATTCCAGAAAATATTATTGGCCACCAAAGCGGAAGATGTTCCGCTGTTATACAGATAAAGTCCGCCTGCATTGGTGGGGTGGGTTGAATCTGTGGTATTTTGATAAACCGTATTGTTGGTAAAATAGACTCCCCAGGCATCATTATTGACGATTTCCACGGCAGAACCCGATTCAGCATGATTAACTGTAAACAGGTTGTTTCGGACCTCAATTCGATAACCCCTGCTCAGACTTAGTGCACCACCAAAATTGGCTGAGTTACTGATAAAAGTATTGTTTTCAATCATTACATCACCCAGGTAACCATCTTGTGACAGTAAATATAAGCCACCACCACGCCCAGCGGGTCCTGTAACAAAGCCATTCAGGAAAAACAGATTGGATACCTTGATGTCACTGTTCTGACCGACTCGAATGGTCATGATTCGTTCGGTGCCGTTGCCGTCAAGCACGGTTCCAAAAGCATCCGGTGTGACTTGTTGGCCGCAGGCATTGCCAAAAAACTCAGACCAGCCGCCGGAAATGGTTAAATCAAAGTTTTCGTTGCTGTTAAAGTCAAACCCGCCAACGGGGGCATCGTATGACCCCTCGGCAATGCGAATAATATCTGATTGGCCATTGGCTTCTGCGGCTGCCAGCACAAACTCTAAACCGGCGCTGGTGGTCGCACAAAATTCAGCGGCGACTACTTGTTGGGTATGGACGGTGAAAATACCTGTTAGTATCAATAAAATGGTTTTAACATGTTTCATGGGTCTCTCCTGTTATCGTTACATATTCTGATGCTCACTGATAACAACGATGAAACCCGGCCAAACAACACAATTTTTTTATATTTATTCTATGCAGTGATATCCTTGTCCTGGGTGACGCTTTGTGACTGAAGTAATGCAGTGAT
>QQUO01000330.1 GCA_008501575.1 Pseudomonadota bacterium | reverse complement strand
GGTATATTGGACGGGTGGTGGTGGCGCAAGATAAGCGTCATCAAGGTTTGGGACAGGCCGTCATGAAAGCCGCCCTCGAATTTTGTCACATCACAATGCCCCGGCAAACCATCATCATCTCAGCCCTATCCTATTTAGCTCAGTTCTATCGGGAATTAGGCTTTCAGGAGACCGGTGATTATTATTTGGAAGACAATATTCCCCATATGCGTATGAAACATATCGCCACAAATTAGTCACTTTTGCTTGCTTGCGGTGGTCGATATTCATAACCACTCAGCGTATAATAAATACACTTTACCTCAATAGAGCCCTTTGCATAATTTTTGAATTATGCAAAGGGCTTTAAAAATAAATTATGCTCGATAGTCTTGTAACCGATTACCAAGGTGCCAGCGTTGCTGTGGAACCCATTAATAAAGGCGCTTTTGATTTATGGCTTAAATTACAAAGCGAATATTTAGAGAAAGTCTGTGAAAATCAGGATTTTGGCAAAAAAGCCGGCCAGTTTTTTCTTGACTACAATAAATCAGGAAAATTAAGCAAAGTCTACCTAGTGGTTTCCGAAGATTTAAATCCTTATAGTATTTGTGAAAAAATTAATCAGCTTCCGGCCGGTTATTATCATTTGGACACCGATGATAAGGCCATGGCGTCAGCTGTAATCCGTGGTTGGGGTTTTGGTCAATACCGTTTTGAACGATATCTAAAGCCAAAAGACAAAGCCAAACTGGTGGTGGATGATCAACAATTTGGTTATGAACTGGCTGTGGTGGCGGCGACTTATACCGTTAGAGATCTGATTAACACACCCGCCGATGATATGGGGCCCACTGAATTGGCAGAATTTGCTGAAGGCTTTGCTGAACAACACAATATGACTTTTGATCAGTTGGTGGGTGATGTGTTACTCAGTGAAAACTTTCCCACCATCCACATTGTCGGTCGAGCCAGCCATAAAGCACCGCGCTTAATTGAGCTTAATTGGGGTGATGATAATCAATTACCGCTCATTACTCTGGTGGGCAAAGGGGTGTGCTTTGACACCGGTGGTAATAACATGAAAGAAGCGCAATTCATGCGCTGGATGAAAAAAGATATGGGAGGTGGTGCCCATGTGTTGGGATTAGCACAACTCATTATTTCACAGCAGTTACCGGTGCGCTTAAAAGTGTTAATACCGGCGGTTGAAAATGCCGTATCAGGCAGTGCATTTCGCCAAGGTGATGTGGTCACCAGTCGCAGTGGCCAGAGTATCGAAATCGGCCACACCGATGCGGAAGGTCGGGTGATATTAGCCGACAGCTTAAGCTATGCTTGTGAGTTTAAGCCGGATTTGTTGATTGATTTTGCCACCTTGACCGGGGCGGCACGGGTGGCTTTGGGACCCACAGTAACACCGGTGTTCAGCAACCGTGATGACATCACCGAAGCGCTAAAACAAAGCGGCATCAAAACCTGTGATGAGATGTGGCCAATGCCATTACCAGCACGCTATAAAACCTATTTGAAATCCACAGTGGCAGATATTAATAACAGTGCCAGCCTCCCGCAAGCCGGTTGTATCACCGCCGGTTTATTTTTACAAAGCTTTGTCGATGAGGACATTGATTGGGTCCATATTGACACCTATGGCTGGAATTTTGGGGATCGCACCGGTGGTACCGAAGGCGGTGAGGCTTTGGGTTTAGCCGCCGTAATGGATTGGTTAAAAAATAAATACGCATGATGAAAAAAGACCAAAAACTGCATTTTGGGCATGGTGAAAATCCGGCAGTCATACTGGGCCATTTTGCCAACCGACATGGGCTAATTACCGGGGCCACCGGGACCGGGAAAACAGTCACGGTTCAGGTACTGGCTGAAAACTTCTCTCGTCTGGGGGTGCCGGTGTTTGTGACTGACATTAAAGGCGATGTGGCCGGTTTGTCACAAGCCGGTCAACAAAAACCATTCCTCGATAAGCGCGCTAAAGAACTTAATATTGAAAATTATGGCTATGCAGGCCGCCCCACTATTTTTTGGGATATTTTTCGACAAGCGGGTCATCCGGTGCGGACCACCATCCAGGAAATTGGCCCCATGTATTTGAGCCGTTTATTGGAGCTAAGTGATGTCCAACAAGGTGTTTTGGCGGTGGCTTTCAAATATGCAGAAGATGAAAATCTTCTGATTTTGGACCTGCAAGATTTAAACAGTTTGTTGCAATATATCGGTGAGCAGCAAAAGCAAATTTCCCTGGATTATGGTCGGGTGACTTCAGCATCGATTGGTGCCATTCAGCGCCGTTTACTTCGTTTAGAAACTCAAGGTGGCGAATTTTTATTGGGCGAACCGGCGCTTAAACTCAGTGATTTAATGCGTCAGGATTTATCAGGCGAGGGTATCGTCAGTATTTTAGAGTCCAGGGATTTAATGATGAAACCACAGTTATATGCCACCTTTTTATTGTGGTTAATGACTGAGCTATTTGAGACCTTACCAGAAGTGGGTGATTTGGACTTGCCTAAACTGGTGTTATTTTTTGATGAAGCCCATTTAATTTTTTCAGATTGTCCACCAGAGGTGTTAAGGCGCATAGAGCAAGTGGCGAGGCTGATTCGATCCAAAGGTGTGGGGGTTTATTTTTGCACCCAATCACCAGGTGATATCCCACAAAATATATTGGGTCAATTGGGCCATAAGATTCAACATGCGTTACGTGGCTATACGCCCAAAGATAAAAAAGTGATCAAAGCGGTGGCTGATTCATTTCGGCCCAATCCAAATTTTGAGACCGCTGATGTTATCAGTCAGTTAGGGGTGGGCGAAGCCTTGGTGTCGACTTTGGATGAAGCGGGTGCTCCGCGGGTGGTTGAGCGGGTTAAAATCGCCCCACCACGCTGTCGAATGGGCCCCATTACCGATCAAGAGCGTCAGGCCATTATGGCCCGATCACCGGTGGCAGCGTATTATGAGCAATCACTTGATCGCGATTCGGCCCATGAAAAACTACAACAACGGGCCGCTGAAATGGCTCGCCAAAAGGCGGCTGAACAGGCACGTTTAGAGCAGGCTGAAGCGAAAACAAAAAAACACCGTGGGCGTCCCCGTGATTCATATGCCAAAAAAGTGGGCAATGATTTTACCCGGAAATTAACCACAAAAGTGGTCAATGGATTGTGGAAAGCATTGTTCGGTAAACGCCGTTAAACCTTGATTACGGCACTATTAATTCTGTTTCTTTTGGGGTTGACGATCGGCTTTTTTGCGGGTTTGTTTGGCATTGGTGGCGGTGCCATTATGGTGCCGGCATTAACCGCCTTTTTTTTATGGCAGGGCTTTCCGGAATCACAGGTGGTACACATGGCCTTGGCCACGTCTTTGTCGGTCATTTTGTTTAACAGTTTAATGAGTGTCGCCACCCACTCTAAACACCATGCGGTATTGGGTTCTTTATTATGGCACCTGACACCGGCTGTAATTATTGGCAGTGCGTTCGCCTCGTGGTTGGCTTTACAAATTACCGGTCAAACCGTGGCCCTTATTTTCTTGCTGTTGATGTTGTTGATAGCGGTACAAATGGTGGTGGATTATAAACCCAAATTAAAAAACCAAAGACCACTAACAGCGGCCTTGCTGTGGCCGGCGGGTTTAATTATTGGCTTATTTTCAGCCCTGATTGCCATCGGTGGTGGTTCCTTAACGGTACCGTTTTTAACCTGGCATCGAATCAGTATCCAAAAAGCCATAGGGACAGCAGCAGCTTTGGGTTTTTTTATCGCTTTGAGCGCAACACTCACTTATCTGTTGTTGGCAAAACACGCCGGCGAGGAATCTTATATTTACTGGCCGGCAACTGGTATTATTGTGGCCGCGGCTTTATTAAGCACCCATATGGGGGCACTGATGACCCACAGATTACCAACCGAACGCTTACGCATTGGATTCGCGCTGTTGATTGCTTTGTTGGCGATTAGAATGTATCTCAGTTTATAAATTGAGGTATCATTTTATCCACATAAGCTGTGGATAACTGTGTTAATAACTGGTCATTAAATGACAACAAAGGGGCTGAGCATTGGACCGCAGTTGTTTTGGTTAATTATTGACCAAGCAGATAAATGTGTTTTATATCAATAAGATATAAATGTATTCGAAGGGTAATTTGTAACTAATGGGTTCAAGCATCTGTTTTGTGCCCGATGACTGGTGGCTTGTGCGTAAAATATATATTATGCGTGCTCCGAAGGCAGCAATGCGGTGTTGTTTTTATTGGCTTCGGCATAGTGTTGTAGTGCCATTTCAGGCTCATCAAGCTGTTGAAAAGTCTCTGCCAGTAGTCGGTTAACCTGTGAATCTGATTGGAGTATCAGGGCTTTTTGTAGTGCCTCTTTGGCTTCTGCCCAGTATTTTTTGGCCATATAAAGTTGCCCTAAACACAGTAAGACAGGCCTGTTTTTGGGGTGCTGGACATGCCATTTTTCTGCAACTTTAAGACGATGGTTTAAGTTATGCGGTAATTGTGACCAAAACGCCACCAGTTGATTATCAAATTGATATTTTTGGGCCCGTTCAATTTCATCGGTAACCGCTTGATAGGCACCTAAACGCAAACCACTTTGGCAAAACTCATACAGGTAGATTTTTTGCTGTTTACGACTTAATTCAGACCATAATGACCGTAATTGTTGTTCGTCAATGGCATGAATTAGACCATCTCGAGTGGCTTGATCACGCATGGTTTCGGTTTGAACCTTATCAACCAATGCCAGTTTGTGGGCTTTGGGCAGGAGGTTTTTAATGCGTTGGTAGTCTTTTTGTTGCTCACTGATCTGTAACATCATGCGAACCGCTCGTGGGTTATTGGGATAACTGCTTAAAATGGTTTCCAGTAAATCCCTTGCCTGTTGCAGATGGCCTGCCTTTATCCAGATTTCGCAGCGGGTTAAATCAATGGTGAGTGGGTTGTTGACGGTTTTTTCAGCCGCATCCAGATGTGCTAATGCACCCTCTAAATCCTGTTGGGCCAAGGCGGCTCTGGCAGCTGCCATGTAACTGAGTTGTGGATTTTTACTGCTGTTGGCTGATTTTAACAGCAACTTTTCTGCTTTTTGCCAGTGGCCTTCGCTCAATGCCAATAAGCCGTTATCAAACATTTTTTGCTGCCGATAATCCGTCACTTTACGGGCTAATTTTTTCGGTGCTTTGGCAAGACCCCATAACAGCCAGAAAACCAGCAGCAATGCCAGTATCAAAATAGCGGCAGTGATGGCCGTCATTTGTACTTGATAGCCGAGAATTTCCAGTTGCAACAGCCCCGGATTTTTTAACATGAAAGGTGTTAACCAAGCGGCGGCTATCAACAGACCCAAAACAATAACAACAAGTACAATTTTTTTCATTCGGTGATGCCCTCAATTTGTTGAATGAGAGCATCGATGCCTAAATTGTTTGGTACCTGAATGATGATGTTTTGACTGCTCAGCTGTTGTAGCACTTGTTGTAATTCATCGCTGTCTAAATCGGCTTGAGCCAATACCTGTGCAGACTCTTTAAGGGCGTCTTGCCAGGCCTTTGGTTGCTTTAAAATCAATGCCAGTTCAGCTTGTTGCAATGATAGGCTGGCATCGGCCTTTAACTGTTGTAAGTCAATGCTGTTTAATCCCTGCTGCGCGGGTTTGATTTTCTTAACAGTGATAAAACGTTCATACCAAGCTGGTTGGCTATTTTCGGAATGTTCCGCGATGAGACTTAATTGAGCGATTTTTTGTTTAACGGCTGTTAATTGTTGTTTTAAGGCATCAATATCCGGACTTTCTAAATTACTCAATGTGGTGATTAATTGCTGTAACCGGGTTTGTATCGCCAACGGGAGGTGCTTGTGATTACGCCATTGTTTCAGTATTTCAATGGCTTGTGGCAGTTGTTGTTGGTTAATCAATAATTGCACCGTTTGGAGCGCATGAACCGCTTGGGCATGGGTTAAGGATTTGAGTTGTGTATCTGTTTGTGGTTCATTGGATTGGTCTTGGTATTGGGTTTTGAGCACATCGAATTGTTGTTGCAATGTGTTTATTTGCTGCTGTAACAGGCTGTCGTCAAATTGAGTGTCCGGCAGGCTGTTTAATGCTTGTTGTAATTGTTTGATCTGCTGCTGATTTTGTTGACTGTTCTGGCTTTGTTGTGACAGCTTGTTTTCCAGTGCAGTGATGCGGTTTTGTAATTGCGTCAGATCTTGTTGGCTGGCAAAATCTGCCGACAGCACCGGCTTTTGATCATGTTCGCCTTGAAATTCCATGCGATAAAAAACCCAGCCGGCTGTTACCAGCGCCAACAGTGCCAAAAACAGGCTCAACACTGCCACGCCACGAGCACCCTGTTTCGGGCTGGTTAATTCAGAGTCCTCGGGCTGTGCGTGACTTTCTTGCAATTCAGCGTGGTCAGACTCTGGTTTTTCTTCGATGATGTCGTTGTCTTTATTATCCATGGATTGTTGGTGGTGGAAGCATGATTAAATTTTACCACCTCCGGCCGTGGCTGACCACCATTAAGCCAACGGGCGGCTCAATGAAAGTTTTTATTTAAACCAATAATTAACATCCATCGTTAGCCGATCATAATCTCTGGCAGTGCCCAGGTGTATTTCATTGACAGCGTCAATCCAGGAAAACTTAAGCGACGTTTGTTGGCTTAAACCATAAACAAATTCATAAACATGGCCGCGAGAGTCGGTGAAGCCGCCGGCAAAACTTGAGTCGTTAAACAGGGCATAAACCGCATCGGCTTCAATGTACTGGTAACTATAACCAATCTGCCAATCACCGGGTGTTTTTGTTGAACCATATTTAAAACCTGCCATTAGGGCTTCATTTTCATCATCAGCTGCGGTGTTGTTAAGATAAGCCGTAAAAAAAGACAAGGGCCGTGGTAAATGGCTTATGTCATATTGGGCATACAGCTCAGCGATATTAAAGTCATTGATTAATTGATTGCTGTCATTAAATCGATTGCCCAGCTGTTTATTTTGATAAATGGGGGTTGCACCCTGCAAATTATCATAATCATAATAACCTATACCGAGTTGCAAGGCACTGTCAGCAAAGGAATGCTGAATACCCAATTGAGCCGCATACAACATGATATTATCGTCATCACTTCGTTCATCCAAATAAAAGCCGCCCAGGGTGGATCGAAAAGCAGACCCGGAATACTGCCAGGCCAGACCTTCGGGATTTAAATCACTGTCAAACAGGATGCCATGACCGCCAACCCGCTTGTAAGGATTTTTCATTTTTCCCAGAAAAAGCCGTTGTTGCTCATTAAATTGGTGTGATACATAAGCGCGGTCAAGGCCAAATTCTTTGCGGCTAAACCCGTCACCCAATGTAAAGTTGGTTGATGTCGGGTTGTCGCCGCCGGTGGCGAAACGCATGTGTAGGGTTGTTGAATCGTTGAGATCGGCCTCAGCAGCCAAGCGTAATCGAATGCGGGTGCGTTGCCTGTCAGGTTTTTGACGGTTGTCCGAATATTCATGACGACCACGCATATCACCGGAAAAGCGCAGTCTGGGTTGGTCTGATTGGGATTCAGGCAATGGATCAT
>QQUO01000101.1 GCA_008501575.1 Pseudomonadota bacterium | reverse complement strand
AATGAAACCTGTTGTGTTATTAATCACGCGCAGGTTCTCCAGCACAATATCTTCACCCCTTACGTAAATTCCGGCACCTTTCCCTGAACTGACGTAACCATCGGTAATGGTCAGACCTGAAAGGCTTATGGTGCTTGCGCTGCTGTTAAAATGAAACACCCGGCTGGTAATGTTGCCCGACACCGTGATCAATTCCGGTCCCGGCCCCTGGATATCGAGATCAGAACCGCCGACATTCAGTTCGCCCTGTTGTAGCGTGATAACCCCGCTCAAGCCCGGCGCAAAGTCTATCACCGATGGTTCACCGTCTGTTACGGATTCACTGAGGGCATCCCGCAAGGTGCATGTGATGCCGTCACAATCCCCGACGCCATTGTCATCCAGGCTGTTAACGGTGAATGTGGCTGCTGAAGCAGGCAATGAAATCAGCACCAGTACACCCAGTGACACAATCGAGCTGAGTGCAGGGTTGCCAATGAAGCGGTTTAAGAGATTAGGTATTAAATTTTTCATGTTCATAATATGCGCTCTATTCGGTATCTATCACTATATAAAGCGAGAAAAATCCTAAAAACCCTCAAAAAAATGATCGTTAGACTCAAAAAAACAAACAAGGACCGGCTGAGGTATACCCGAAAAAAGGACACTTAGATAATAAACAAGGGATAAAGAAGTCAGTACCTTTTAAAGTTAATGTACTGACCTCTTTCTACTGTTCGATGGCAGATAACAGTGTACTTATCTGTCAAGTTAAATTGGCTTGTTCTGTTTTAAAATGTTAAAAAAATGTTAATTAATTCTTGACTCTTGAAATGACAGGCGTAGAATGCGCAGCCAATATGAAATTGGGCAGTGCCCAGAAACAACAGAATATAAAAAATGAATACGATTTATTTCAACATAAAACATCAAAAGCCATGTGCGAGTCATGACTCGAACGTGCTACGTGGTATGCAGTTGAATTAATGCCCTTCAAATATCTTGAAAGGCATTGGATGCTTTTCAGGAATCTTTTACGTCAAGCCTGATTGGTCATCCACATCAGGTTTTTTTTCGCCTGATAAAAACACACATTTGGGCCTAAGGCTGCAAATGTTACAAAATTCTTTCACCTTTGGTCTTGTCTCTGAATGGCAAGCCGGTGCAGCCGGTAGTACCGGGCTGTAGGCCAGGTGGTTGAATACATTAGATAGCCAAGTGGTAAGGCGATTGATTTAGGTTCAATTATACGAGGGTTCGAATCCTTCTCTAAGTTTGATAGCTCAGTAGGTAGAGCAGCAAAATGTTAATTTGCCTGTCGCAGGTTCGATTCCTGCTCAAAAACCAGCCCTTTTAAGGCACCAAGGCGAAAGCCTTTTCTAATGAAGACCGGTGAAGTCTTAAAACCACACAGGTCAGTCTCAGTTTGGAGGGCGAGAAGTCCTTTGCTACCTGTATGTGGCGACGACAAGGCAGTCGACGAACAACGACAACACAGGAACGTGTGGATTTGAATACCACCCGTTCATGCCAATGGTGCATTGGTCTGCTTTTCGAGCCTCTGGTGTAGTGTTTTGAACTAATACACCAGGTCGAATTGAGAAACCATTAACTGAAGCTGTGGTACAGGATGTATCCAAGACACCGGGAGGGTGGTGTGGCTTTGTGGATTTGGTGGAACCAGAACAACCCATCATCGGCCACTGGGTGGTCGTGAGACTGACTTCTAACAATCAGGTGACAGCGCCTGTCGAAGCTTCTGTAAGCTGGGAAATTATTCCGGTAAGTGAGGCCATTTCGACAAGCACGGTCATCTGGAAAGCCGCCACAGGAAAGCTTGTGGTGGTGCGGTAGGTGAGAGGCAGTGAATAAGCTGGCATCAAGATGGCTTGTGCCAGTGGTATGTAGGTGAAAGAGTGAATAAATTTGAGCGCCCAATGGGCATATTTTAATGAAAACAACGAGGCTTAAATGACTGAGTTTTATTAACGCGCGGTGTTGGCTGATGAAGATTGGTCGTGAATCGCGCAGGACGAAAGAACATGATTTTTAGAAAAAGAATAGTGATTGCAGACAACGAACGTGCTTTGTTGTTTCGTGATCGACAATTGATTGATGTTTTGACAGCTGGTGTTTACCAGTTTTGGGACTTCAATAACCGCATTAAAGTGCGTGTTTTTGACGTCACCAAAACTGAAATTACCCAGAAAGATGTTAAAGCATTGTTGAGAAACATGAAAGCCAGTGAATCTGGCAGCGATTTACACTACAGCATCATCAGCACCGATGAAAACGAGGTGGCGTTGATTTTTGAAGATGGTCAGTTTATTGACTTGTTGAAGCCTCAGACTGAGAAATGGTTCTGGAACACCCAGGTCAAAGTTGAAGTCAAACGTATCAATGTCACTGAGCAAGTTGAAGTGGCTGCCAAAGACATCAATATTTTGGCCAAAACAGCCAAAGCTTCTGTATTAAGCAATGGTTTGGTGGTTAAAGAAGTGGTCAACCAACAATTGGGTTTGTTGTTCATTGATGGTCAGTTGGTGCGTGTTTTACAAGCCGGTAGGTACGGTTTTTGGAACTTCAACCAATCCGTTGAGGTGCAAGTGGTGGAAACCCGTGCACAACAAGTTGAAGTCGCAGGTCAGGAAATTTTGACCAAAGACAAAGTCAGCTTGCGTGTGAACTTAACG
Source organism: Pseudomonadota bacterium (assembly GCA_008501575.1). GTDB lineage: Bacteria > Pseudomonadota > Gammaproteobacteria > Xanthomonadales > Marinicellaceae > Marinicella. Next base: position 4,915 of record QQUO01000101.1, on the reverse strand, counting down.
GCCACGTTCAAAGTCACAGATGTGGTTAAAGCAGTGACCGAATTGGCGGACTTTAATGCGTTTATCTACAACGCATTACAGTTGGCTTTGCGAAAAGCCATCGGTACGAAGGTTTTGGACACCTTGTTGGCCGACAAAGAAGCCATTGATACATTTGTGAAAACAAATGTGGTCAAAAAAGTGGCGATGTTTGGTTTGACCTTGATTGAAGTGGGTGTCAAAGACATCATCTTGCCTGGCGAGATGAAAACCATTTTGAATCAGGTGGTTGAAGCTGAAAAAGCGGCTAAAGCCAACATCATTAAACGCCGTGAAGAAACCGCTGCGACCCGTTCTTTGTTGAACACCGCAAAGTTGATGGATCAAAGCGAAACATTGAGGCGTTTAAAAGAGTTGGAAACTTTGGAAAAAGTGGCCGACAAAGTCAACAACAACACCGTTTTCGGTGGATTGGAAGGCTTAACTAAGGACAACATCAAATTAAACGTTTAATGTGTGTTCGCTTGTGACCCACAGCGTCTCTGATGCTGTGGGTTTTTTTATCCTCAGAAGAATAAAAGGGTTAAAAGGTATTGCCCCTTTATTTCTGCCCCCGTCTGATGGTGATCTGTGCCGAGAAGATAATCAGTCGTGATTATCAATTGGGCGTGTCAGAAATTGTCGATTTTAATGCCTGTCCTTAATTGATTCTTAATTGATGTTCAATAATTGTGGGTATTAGTGGTTTAATAGAATCAAAACCAGTTCTGGATTATTTTTATCCGTCATTTTAATTTTCCTTAATCGGTAAATTGATTAGACTGACTTGGGTTCCGTGATCGTTGGTATTAATTTTAAATGCAATATTATGGTACTCGCACAACCTGGTTACCAGAGATAGTCCAATCCCAAAGCCCTGACTGTCGGTGCCTTTTATCAGTGGTTCTGTCACATGGGATTGGATAGACTCTTCGATGCCTTTACCGGTGTCAATAATATTTAATTCATTGTCATGGAATTGAATGGTGACAGTTCCTTGTTGGGTGTGTTGAAAGGCATTGCCAATCAGGTTTGATAATAAAATCAGCAGGTCTGCTTCTTGCATCAATAACTGTGTATTTGTTTCGATATCAATTACCACTTCAACGGCTTTATCCTGCAGTTGTTTTGATTGTTGTATCACCACTTTTTCAATTAATGGCAGAAGTTTGATGGGTGATGCAAGCTGTTGCGTTTTCTCTCTGGCTAATGACAACAAAGTGGTGACAGTTTGTTCCATTTGGACACAAGCGAAATCAATCTGTCGTAATGTTTTAAGTTGCTGTTCAGACAGCCGTTCCGGTTGTTGTAACAAGACTTCAACGGAGCTTTTAATGATGGCAATTGGGGTTCTGAGCTCATGACTGACATCCCGGGTAAAATGCTGTTCTCTGCTGATGAAATATTTTACCCGATTAATCAGTTGTTGTATGGCTTTTGCCAATTGTCTGACCTCATTTTCAGGTTGGTTGGTTGAGAAGTTATCAGGCAGTTCATCAGGTTTTAATGAGGTCACGGAATCGGCCAGCTGACTCATGGGTCTGGCGCTTCTTTTCGCCAGTTTAAAGGCAAAATAAACAGCGAGCAAAGTAATTAAAGCAGCGATAATCACCAAGACCGATACGATGAATCGGGTGTGCGAACGCACCATCAACATATCACTGACTTCAGAAACTAAAAAAGGGCCTTTGTTTTGATTAAAGCGATGGATGTGAAAATAACGCTTACCGGTTCCTTTGAATTCCACTCGCTCCGGTTCTTTACTCAAAACGGCGCTAATTTCTACAGGAAAATCATCGATGGATGGGTAGAAAGTCATGTAAGAAAATCGGGGTTCCGGCCAAACACCGTGCTCGTCATGGTATTTCGTTAAGTGCGCTGCTTCTGCTTTGAGGTGCAGGTTAAAGTACTCATCTTCAATGGAATAAGCGATTACAAAATTAACAGCACTGAACAGTAAAGCGCTGAATACAGCGAAACCGATGAAATTTCGGATGATGATGTTTTGTAAGCTGGTTTTTTTGGTTTTGACCATGCTTCAGTTTTCTGCCTGTAATGAAAAGCCAACGCCATGATGGGTTTTAATCATGGCAAATTGGAATGGCTTATCCACCACTCCCCTGAGTTGATAGATGTGAGTACGTATGGCGTCTGAATCTGTGGGATCATCACCCCAAAGTTTTTGTCTGATTTCAGAACGGGTCACTTCGCGGGGGTAAGCTTCCGCTAATAACGACAATAATTTAAAACTCATGGCGTTGAGTTTGAGTAAGGTATCACCCCGGTAGGCTTTTTGTTGTTGTAAATCCACGGACAAATCGCCAATGGTAATCACGCTGGATTTGTTGAAACTGTTCCTTTTGGACAGGGCTAAACAACGCATGTGTAGCTCTTTTAACTCAAATGGTTTGGTTAAATAATCATCGGCACCATTTTCAAACCCCAAAACCTTGTCATCCAGCGTGTCTCTGGCCGTTAACATAATAATGGGAATGTGGCGTTTGGACTTTTGACGAATGACAGAGCACACCATCAGGCCATCTAAACCCGGCAACATGACGTCCAGAATAATCACATCATAATAATTTTCTAATGCCAGGTTTATGCCCTGGGTGCCGGTGTATGCAAAATCTGTGAGGTAACCAAGTTGTTCAAAATAGCGGCTGATGTTGTGAGCTATTTGTCTTTGGTCCTCAATAATTAATACGGATAAATTGTCTTCAGCATGCATCAGATTTAATGGTAGTTATGCCATAACCATGTTCAATGGAGATGGGGTTTGTGTATTGATTGAATTGATTATAACCTGTGGGTTTAACACCATACATTATAGCAACAATCTCGCCTCTTTAAACTGCCATTAAGTTCACACCCGAAATTGTGAAATGAATGTGAAATCCACTTAACAGTCATTTCACAGATGGAGACATAAAATCATTGTTTTTACTTTGGAGCACACTAATGAAATGCACTTTTAGAAAAAACAAAAGTCATACCATATGGCTTGTCGCCTTCTGGGTGGTGATTTTCAGCCCCAGTTTTCAGGCCAAGTCTGTACCGCTCGGGGACCAGGCAGATCAACAGCACAAGGTCCTTATGGTGGTCAGTGGTTACGGCGAAAACCAGGGCAAAGACAAACCTGGCTATGAATTTGATGAACTGTCCAAAGCCTATCTGACCTTTCGCGACAACGGGGTCGCAGTGGACATTGCCAGCCCGCAGGGTGGGGCGGTAGAAGCTGATGAGTACGATACCAAAAAAAGTTATAACCAAACTTTTTTGGCAGACCAGAAGGCTGTTAATAAGCTGGCCGACACCCTGGCATTCAGTGCAATCGACAGCAGTGATTATGCGGCGGTGTTTGTGGTCGGGGGTAAAGGCGCCATGTTTGATTTGCCTTATGACAAAACACTGCAGAAAATCATCGCAAGTGTTTATCAGACAGGCGGTAGTGTGGGAGCTGTGTGTCATGGTCCTGCGGCGCTGGTGGATGTGAAGCTGAATGACGGCAGATATCTGGTTGAGGGAAAAAAAATCAATGGCTTCACCAATGTGGAAGAGCGGATGTTTGGTAAAAAATGGGTTAAGCATTTTGACTTTTTGTTGGAAGATAAATTCAATGAACGACAAGCTCGCTTCCAGAGCAGCCCTATGATGTTGAGTCATGTAGCCGTTGATCAACGCTTAGTCACGGGTCAAAACCCAGCATCAACAGTTGATACTGCTCAGGCGCTGCTAAAGTCCATGGGCATCTCACCAATCAATAGTAATCAGTATAGCGATGACCTGACCCTGAAGTTAGTGGCTGAAATTCTTAACGGAAATGATCAGGCCATACAGCAATACCGGGACAACAAAACCAGGTATGAACCTATGATGATGGGTATGTACGGTTATATGCATTTTCTGTCAGCTGATTCCAAACATGGATACAGCCAGGCTTTGACACTAATGCAGTTGGCTCAACATGACGTCAACCATGACAAATTAAACCTGCAGATAGCCAAAGCTCATTTGAAATTAGGTCAGGTCAGTCAAGCAAAATCTTTGCTTTGGAAAATCACAGCGAGTAAACCAGATTCAACTGAAGCCCATGCCTTGCTTGAACAGCTTCAGAAAAAGTAAATTTTGCTGAAGCTTCAGGCTATTTTTAATTGGGTCATGGTGTGGGTTAGTTCTATAAGCCCGCACCATGATTTAATCATTTCAGACAAATAGAAAATCATGAAAAAGATTATTAAAAAGCTTGGTTTGTTGCTTATGAGTGTGATTCTGCTCTTTATTACAGTCACTTTGTTGTTCTACCATTTACCCTTAAAAAGACCCGAAATTAAACCGGATACAGGTGATGTATTGATCGCTAACATTCATGTGGTTGATGTCGAGCATGAGCGTATAAGATTGAATCAAAACGTGGTTATTTCTGCAGGCAAAATTGAGAAAATTTCTGCCTCATCAGAGCCCGGTGACTATAGCCGCCATCGACTGATTGATGGACGCGGTAAATACCTTATGCCGGGATTGTGGGACATGCACACACACAGTTTGAAAATATCACCCTACATTCATCATCCATTGTTTATTCGCTATGGGGTGACTTCTGTGCGTGACATGTCCGGGTGTTTAGACCAAAATGACACTTATTGGGCGTGTCCGGAAGACAGAAAAAAATGGACTCAACTGTCAGAGGCCGGCGAAGCTGTGTCGCCTACATACCACCACCAAAGTAGTTACCAAACCAATGGTGGTAATGAAGTACCGGACGGTTTTGCTGAATATTTCCGATTAAACACCCGCAGTGATGCTGCTCAGTTAGTGGGTTTTTATGTGGGCCAGGGTGTTGATTTCATTAAAACTTATACCGAATTAAGTGCTGATCAGTTTAAATGGCTGGCTC
>QQUO01000262.1 GCA_008501575.1 Pseudomonadota bacterium | reverse complement strand
GGCCCCGGCGTTGAACGCACCCACGGCCTGTTCTACAGCGACACCAATGACACCATCAGACGCTTCTTCAAAACCGTCCTCAACGGCCAGCGCCCCGATGATTCCCTGGACTTATTCTATGATGACGTTAATAATAGCTGGCGGTTTTAGACCATCAATACTTACTACTTCTTGTTTTTTATCACCATGAAATATTATTTAAATCTTTTTAAAATCACTCTTCTACTTTGTTTTATCTCTGTCAGTGTTTCTATAGCCGCACATAGTAAATCACAATCAAAACATCACTCTGTTCTCTGGGAAATTTCCGGTAATGGTCTTGAACAATCTTCATATTTGTTCGCAGGCTGGCATATGCTGTGTACCACAGAAATTATTTTTAAAGACAAGGTCAAATTTGCCATCGCCAACAGCCAACAACTGATACTACAAAATTATTTTTCTTGGGAAGCTGATGAAGATTATTTCACCCGAATAAAAGAATTCGAGAATTTAATCAGTGGTACCCCCATTTATAAAATTGATGACAGAAAATTACGCAAAAAACTTCTTAAAGGCATCGACCAGTATTATGATTTACATATTGATCGCGCTAAACGCATCATTTATCCGGTTAAAAGATTTACGCCCTTTGAAGCCTTTCTGTTTTCTTATCATTCTTATATCAAGGGTTGCCACAAACCCGGTTCATTTGGACAATTACTCCATCAACATTTCTCGCAAAAGAACGCGGCCATCGAAATGGTCGGTTCCTATCAAAATATTTTAAAAAATCATCAAGCTTCAGGTTTTATGTCGGCACAAGCACTGAAAGACCATTTTGACCACTTTGAGCAACAGCAAGCTCTGGTACTCGCCATGAAAAAAGCCTATTACCTCGATGAAAATGCGCAGGCTTTGTCAGATAAATACTTTCAATTTCTGAACACAGAACACACGTCCGGAGACTTAATTAAGCAACATATCTTCACCACAAACACCCAAGACTGGCTACCAACCGTTGAACCCTTTATCAGTCAACAATCAACCTTTATCAGCATCAATGCATTGTACTTAATCGGAGAAGGCGGATTAATTAATACACTGAAAGAAGCAGGCTACACCCTTAAACCATTGTAACTTTCGATGATCTGTAGTGACTGTAAAAAATCTTATTTAAGCGATCCGCAAGATCGAAAGAATTTAAAATCACTGTCCGGGCTGTGTGAATCTTGTGGAACCCAGTATCAATACAGTGGGTTTTTAAGATCATTTCAGAGAGCAGTACTGGTCACTTTCTTTTCAATACAATTTCTGGTGTTACTTTACTTTGGACACACATGGACTCGATTATTAATTTTATTAGTTCTGTTATTACTGACTTATGGAATATTCCATAATCTGGTAAAGAGCGGTGAGAAAGTTCGATTCAAGAATAATCAAGCACGTGATAAAGCCACAAGATTTCAACGTGCTACCGGGTATATATTGGGGGTTGCGATACCGATATCCCTGATGTTCATTATTTATTTTTAATTTCCGATAAGCTGATGGAACACACCCACGCCGGAGCATGGGTGCGAGTTGTGGTTTTTACTTCTTCTTTGGCATATACAAATCGGTAATGGTGCCTTGGAAGGCTTCGGCGCTCATGGCGACGGATTCGGCCAGGGTTGGGTGCGGATGGATTGTGAGGCTGATATCGGCGGCTTCGCAGCCCATTTCGATGGCCAGACACAACTCGCTAATCAGTTCCCCGGCATTGGTGCCGACGATACCGGCACCGAGGATTTGTTCGGTTTCCGGATCAAACAATAATTTGGTAAAACCTTCGGTGCGGTCGTTGCCGATGGCACGACCACTGGCGGCCCAGGGGAATTTACCGACTTCATAGCTAATGTCTTTTTCTTTGGCTTCGTTTTCTGTCAAACCGACCCAGGCAACTTCCGGATCGGTGTAGGCCACCGATGGAATGACGCGGGCATCAAAATAGACTTTTTCACCGGCCGTGGCTTCTGCGGCAACTTTGGCTTCGTGACTGGCTTTGTGTGCCAGCATTGGTTGACCGACGACATCACCAATGGCAAAGATGTGATTTACGTTGGTGCGCATTTGTTTATCGACGGCGATAAAACCGCGGTCATCGACTTTAACACCGGCTTTATCAGCGGCAATTAAATCACCATTCGGTCGGCGGCCGACGGCCACCAGCACACGGTCAAAAGTGGCGCTGTCATCACCGTCAAAAGTAACCTTAAGTCCGGATTTCTGTGTGGTACATTCGGTGACTTTGGTTTTTAGTTTAATCTCGGCACCCATGGTTTTTTTCATATATTGTTGCAAGGGCTTAACCAGGTCGTTATCGGCACCGGGAATCAGCTGATCCATCATTTCCACCACGGTGATTTTGCTGCCCAGTGCTGAATATACCGTGGCCATTTCCAAACCGATAATGCCACCGCCGATAATCAGTAAAGATTTCGGAATGTCCACCATATCCAGGGCATCGGTGGAATCCATCAGACGCTCATCCTCCCAGGGCATATCAGGGAGTTTAAAGACCCGTGAGCCGACCGCGATAATGGCCTGGTTAAAGGTCAGTTTTTCATCACCAATTTGCAAAGTATGGTCATCAACAAATTGCGCTTCACCGGTGATGCGCGTGACTTTACGTTGTTTCGCCATTTGCGCCAAGCCACCGGTGAGTTTACTGACCACGCCGTTTTTAAAATCGAGCAGTTTCTCACGATTAATGTCCGGCTTTTTAAAGACCACGCCATGTTGGCTTAGGCTTTCAGTTTCGCGAATAATAGAGGCGGTGTGGAGTAAGGCTTTTGAAGGAATACAACCGACATTTAAACAAACTCCACCCAAAGTATCATGGCGCTCAACCAGGGTGACTTTTAAACCCAGGTCAGCGGCACGGAAAGCGGCGGTGTAACCACCGGGACCAGCACCTATAACAACTAAATCGGTGTCATAATTATGGTCTTGTGACACAACTTGTTCTGCTTCTTTGCTTGTTTCTCTGGAGGCGGTTTTGGTCTCGGGTTGTTTCGGCTTGGCGGCTTGTTTTTGTTTGGCTGGTTGCTTTTGCGCATCACTCTGCTGTGCGCTGTCTGTACTGACTTCTAATTGCCCAATCACCGCACCTTTGGCGACATTGTCACCTTCTTTGACCTCCAGGGATTTAATGGTACCACTTTCGGGGCTGGGGATTTCCATGGTGGCTTTTTCAGATTCCAAGGTAATCAAAGATTGGTCTTTTACCACCTGATCGCCCGCCTTAACGAGTACTTCAATCACCGGCACATTATCAAAATCGCCAATGTCCGGTATTTTTATATCAATTATTTTACCCATAATAAATCTCTTTAAGTGTTATCCCATAAAGGCACTTGCAGGGCTTTCGCCAACTGCTCTGCATCCAGTAGTATTTGTTCAAAATTACCATGATCGACCACCGCCACCCGACGACCGTCGTCTAATATTAAATTCAGCTCGTAACTGTTGTATCGGTTTTTATTGGCCTTCACTTTTTCTGTGATTAATTGTAAAGCCTTAACCCGGTTTAAATCGGCCAGTTTATCTTGCCGGTGACTGTCCGGTTTTTTAAAGCCACTGTAAAAATCTCGGCTAACCAGGTCAAAAACCCGTGGTTTATAAAGCCATCGTATCAGGAAAATACCGGCCACACTAAACGGCAGACCAATCAATAAGCCCACCCAAAATAGTTCTAAACCCTGGCCATTGACCATATGCCACGCCATATAAACCAAAATGGCCATGCCTATCAATAAAAAAACAAAGCCAAAGGCCAAACCACCTTTGGTGGGTTTAAACATCATTAATCGACCACCGGATTCGGGCTTAACCAAATAATGGGTGCCGAAATTGCTGCCGCCGGGCTTTAAGGGCGTCCATTCGACTTGGTGACTGAACGCGTCGTTAAAACGATGATGTGCCACATCCACGTCATCAGCCTCTTGCGCTTGCTCGATTTTTTGTTTGAGCTTGTCCAGCCACTTGGCCATATTTTACAGCAGCATTTTCTTCATATCGGACAGAATATCGGATAAATAAACGATAAACCGGGCGGCATCCGCACCATCAATCACCCGATGATCATAACTGAGTGACAACGGTAACATCAATCGTGGTTCAAAATCCTGACCATTCCATTGTGGTTTCATTTGCGAACGTGAAATGCCTAAAATTGCCACTTCCGGGGCATTAATAATCGGCGTAAATGCAGTGCCGCCGATACCACCCAGGGATGAAATCGACATGCTGCCACCCTGCATATCTGAAGGTGATAATTTTCCTTCGCGGGCACGCACTGATATCTCACTCATTTCCTTTGCAATTTCAAACACTTCTTTCTTGTCGCAATCACGAATCACCGGCACCACCAGTCCATTCGGCGTGTCCACGGCAATGCCAATATGGAAATATTTTTTGTAAATAATATGTTCACCGTTAATATCCAGCGAACTGTTGAATTTTGGGAATTTCTTCAAGGCTTTGGCCAGGGCTTTGACCATAAAGGCCAGAGGCGTTAAATTAAAGCCCATGTCTTTGGCATCTTGTTTGTTTTCCTCACGAAATGCTTCCAGTTCAGTAATGTCGGCTTCATCATACTGGGTGACATGTGGTATACGCACCCAATTACGGTGCAGGTATTTTCCGGATAATTTTTGAATGCGGGTCAGTGCTTGGGTTTCAATATCACCAAACTGGGTGAAATCCACCGGTGGGAATGGTGGCACATCAAAACCACTTTTAACCACGGTATCACCGGATTGCATGGCCGTTTTTACATGTTTCTCCACATCTTCTTTGGTGATACGACCTTTACGGCCACTGCCTTTAACCTGAGCCACATCGACACCCAGGGTGCGTGCAAACTTACGGACCGAGGGAGAGGCATGGGCCAGTTTTCCTTTCCGTTCAGTGGGCACTTCTTCAGGCACCGGTGGCGGTTTTGGTCCGCTGTCAGCGCTGTCTTTGTCACGGTCCGAGTCATCGGATTGGTCTTGTGATTTGGTGTCTTTATCGGATTGCGCTGTTTCGGGTTTTTTGGCTTCTTGTTGATCGGCTTGTTGCGGTTTTTGTGCCGTTTTCTTGTCTTTAGCGGCATCCTCTGAATCACCCGCGTCAGCCGTCTTAAGTTCCATCATCGGTGTGCCTTGCGATACAGTGTCACCTTCTTTGACTAACATTTTAATCACGGTGCCACTTTCGGGACTGGGCACTTCGATGGTGGCTTTTTCAGATTCCAGGGTTATCACGGCATCTTCAGCCGCCACTTCATCGCCATCGCTGACCAACACCTCAATCACTTCAACATCGGAAAAATCACCAATATCAGGTACGTTAATTTGCTTTGTTTCACTCACAATATTGTCCTCGCGTTAGCTGATTCTTGGATTGTCGGAATCCGCTTGAATATGATAGGTTTTGAGGGCTTTGTTAATCGCTGTTTTCGGTAAGTCACCGGCTTTCACCAGTTCCACCACGGTGGTGTAGGCAATGTGGTGACGCGACACTTCAAAAAACTCCCTTAACTGCTCACGGGTATCTGACCGACCAAAACCATCCGTACCCAAGGTGGCATAGGGTGCAGAGACCCACGGTCTGATTTGTTCCGCAAAGTCATGCACATAATCGGTGGCGGCAATCACCGGTCCGGGTTGTTTATCGAGACATTGCTCAACATAACTAAGCTTGGGTTTTTTATCGGCATGCAGTCGATTGTGGCGTTGTACGGCCTGACCTTCACGCTTTAACTCAGTTAACGAGGTGGCACTCCAGACATCACAAGCCACATCAAAGTCTTTGTGTAACATTTCAGCGGCAGCTTCCACTTCCCGCAAAATACTGCCGCTACCCAGCAACTGGGCCTGGGCTTTGCCTTTTTTCGGCCGTTCTTTCAGTTTATAAAGCCCCTTGATAATGCCTGCTTCACAATCTTTGGGCATTTCAGGATGTGGATAATTTTCGTTGAGTAAAGTAATGTAATAATACACTTCATCATTATCCACATACATGCGTTGTAATCCCGATTGCAGAATCACCACCACTTCATAACCATAGGTGGGGTCATAACTGATGCAATTGGACACGGTTGAGGCAATTAAATGCGAATGACCATCCTGATGCTGTAAACCCTCACCATTCAAGGTCGTCCGGCCGGAGGTACCGCCCAACAAGAAACCTTTGGCGCGCATATCACCGGCAGCCCAACAGAGATCGCCAATCCGTTGATGGCCGAACATCGAATAATAAATATAAAACGGTATCATCGGGGTGTTGTAATTGGCATAGGAAGTCGCTGCCGCTATCCAGGAGCACATGGCACCGGCTTCGGTGATGCCTTCTTGTAGCACCTGACCGTCTTCAGATTCTTTATAAAACATCAACTGATCGGAATCCTCGGGTTCATATTTCTGGCCTTGATGGGAATAAATACCCAACTGCCGGAATAAACCCTCCATACCAAAGGTACGGGCTTCATCGCAAATTATGGGGACAATTTTTTCTTTAATGTCCTTATTACGCAACATCACCGCCAAAGACCGCACAAAAGCCATGGTTGTGGATATTTCACGATCACCGGAGCCTTTGGTAATGCTTTCAAACGCCGCCAACTGAGGGACATCCAAGCTGATGTTGTCATAGCTCCGCTGCGGTAAAAAACCACCCAGTTGTTCACGCCGCGCCAGCATGTATTTCATTTCTTCAGAATCTTGGTCAGGTTTGTAATAAGGCACTTCTTCTAACTGCTCATCTTTAATCGGCACATTGAACTTGTCACGAAATTCACGAATCGCCTCGGTGTCCATTTTCTTTTGTTGGTGGGTGGTGTTGGCCGCTTGCCCGCTGGGACCCATACCATAACCTTTCACCGTCTTCGCCAGAATAACCGTTGGCTGGCCTTCATATGTAGTGGCTTCACTATAAGCCGCAAACATTTTATGCGGATCATGGCCACCGCGATTTAAGCGCCATATATCTTCATCAGTCATGTGTGAGACCATGGCTTTGAGTTCCGGATATTTTCCGAAGAAATGCTCACGCACATAAGCCCCGTCTTTGGACTTATACATTTGATAATCACCATCCACCGCTTCTTCCATGCGTTTTCGCAATAAGCCGTCGGTGTCTTTGGCAAATAATTTATCCCAGTAAGAACCCCAAATAACTTTAATAACATTCCAGCCGGCACCGCGGAACACACCTTCGAGTTCTTGAATAATTTTACCATTACCACGAACCGGGCCGTCCAGGCGTTGTAAGTTACAATTAACCACAAACACCAGATTATCCAGGTTTTCCCGGCCGGCCAAAGAAATGGCCCCTAAAGATTCCGGCTCATCGGTCTCACCATCGCCTAAGAAGCAATATACTTTGCGGTCGGTTTTTTCGATAATGCCACGACTTTGCAAGTACTTCATAAAGCGGGCCTGGTAAATGGCTTGAATTGGCCCTAAGCCCATGGAGACCGTGGCAAACTGCCAAAAATCAGGCATTAACCAGGGATGTGGATAAGACGGCAAACCCTCACCACCCACCTCTTCGCGGAATTTATCCAGCTGCTCTTCAGTGATTCGGCC
>QQUO01000066.1 GCA_008501575.1 Pseudomonadota bacterium | reverse complement strand
GCGCGTTTACTGACTCTACACCCAAACTATGCTGAATTGATTGATAACTTTATTAAAAAAGACCCGTTAGCACCGATAATGCAGTCAATCACTGTTAAAATAGATGCTTTTTGAAAGCCAGTACCTGGAATGTCCGAACAGAAATTAGAATTTACCGGCGAACGTTTTGTACCCGAGTGCGAGCGTGAAATCTGGTATGAACATTATCACCGATATCTCATGGCCTGTGATCTGGTTAGTGGTAAAAAGGTCCTGGATGCGGCCTGTGGAGAAGGTTACGGCAGCCATTTATTGGCCACTTATGCGGATAAAGTTGTGGCGGTTGATATTGATACCGACAGCATTCACCATGCGAAACAGAAATACCGTCAAGATAACCTCAAATTCTTATGTGCCGATGTCCTGAAAATACCCATCGCAGATAACAGCTTTGATGTGGTGGTGTCTTTTGAAACCCTGGAGCATTTAGCTGAACAGCAACAATTAATGGCAGAATATAAACGTTTATTAACGGCTGATGGAATCTTGATCATTTCCACCCCTGATAAAACTGAATACAGTGATAAAACAGGCTTTAATAACGAATTTCATGTGAAAGAACTCTATCGACATGAATTCAAGGAATTATTAGATAACCACTTTTCACAGCAGGTGTGGTTAGGGCAAAAGTTAATGTTCACCTCCACCATTTGGCAACTGGACACGCCTTTAAACACAGTAAAATGGCAGCACCTTGAAGATAAAAACACCATTCGGGAGCAGAGTCTGTCATACCCACCGATGTATTATGTGGTGGTGGCATCCAATAAACAACAAACCTTAACCACGGTTAATGACAGTTACCTGTTTACCGAACAAGCTGAGTCTGTTTATGGTCACTATCATGCAGTCATTCGGGCTCACATAAAAGCAGAACAAGACCATCAAGCTTTGATGGATAAACAACAAAAATGGCTGAATCATCCGATTATTGGTCGTTTGATTCGTTGGTTAGATCGAGGATAAGGATGGAATTTGAATTTAATTTTGGTGAACAACAATTAACCCCACAGGCACCACAAGATAACACCCTGTATGCTTCAGTGGCTGGTATTGCGCAGCAATTAGATCAGGATGAATTGGTTTTTATGGACTATGAAACCGGTCAAAACCATGTCATGACTGTGCAAGTGTTGCAGGCCATGGGCTTGACTCAGCAGTTTCGGCCATTGCATGAACACATTCAACAAATCGCCACAGCCATCCCGGCATTAAAAAATCAACAACAGGCGATTCAAAAAGTACTGCAATTTTTGATTGATAAGCAATTAATTATCAGTGCTGATGACTGGTTAAACAAATTACGACAAAGCGATAACAAACATGCACAGACTCCTTATGCGGGTATGGTGGTGCGCACTTGTGATCGGCCTGAACAATTAACACGCTTATTGGATTCGTTGGTCAGTTACCAAAAGCAACACAACAGTCACCATCCGGTGTTGGTTTTTGATGATTCCCGTTCTGAAAGTAATCGGACGGCCAATGAAAAAATATGCCAGAAATCCACAGCACAAGTCACCTATCATGGCAGCTCCTGGCAGCAACAATTTATCACCATGCTACATCATGAATGGCCCAAAGATAAAAAACACATTGATTGGTTATTGGCCAGGCAAAAAGGGTTTACCGGCGGTCGTGTTTGGAATTTGGCTTTACTGACTTTATCCGGAAAGCGGTTTTGTTTTTTTGATGATGATTATTTGATGCAACCACGCGTGGCAGAAGGTGCTCAATCGGAGTTAATTAACCTCTCTGATCAAGCGCCATTATCGGTTGAGTTTGGCTTAAATGTTCGTGCCATTAAGGACAAAAGTCTGGATTTTAAACAGGACTTACTTCAAAACATGGTGTCGGCTTGTGGGCTAACGTTCGGCCAGTGGCTCAGTGAACACCCACAAATTGCCACCAACAGTTTATATGGTTTGCGGTTGATGGATTTGGATCGCATGACCAGCAGTTCACCGATAAAAACCACCGGCAGTGGCACCTGGGGCAGTCCACGGGCTGCTGGTAATTATTGGTTATATTTGCTGAATAAGACGCAACGCGAAGCCTTTTGGCAAGATCGAGAAACTTACCTTGATAACATAGAAGCCTCTCATTTACTGCATTATGCCGATAATTACCAGGTATTAACCAAACCCTATTTTGCACCATCAAGTATTGATAACGGTGATTTTATGCCGTTTGCCATGCCCACGGGTGTCAATGAAGATCACTTTTTTGGCAGTTTGACCGAAGTGTGCTACCCGGATAATGTGTCATTGCAATTTCCTATGATGATGGGGCATTTACAATTGGATGAACGTGATCGGAGTCAAATGAATCACATTGCCCGGCGCCCGGGCCTCAATAGTTTTGTGGCTGATTATTTAACTTCAGTTTCACATCATTTTTATGGCAAGGACGCCATACAACGGTTTGCCTACGCCCGTACCGCCATTGCAGATTTGATCCATAATCCGGATCAAATGTTGATTAACCGTTTGCGGGAATATTTAAGTCGAACCCGCTCGCAATTGATTCACCAGTTGCAAAGTATTTTGGCAGAAGTGGACAATCCGCCTATTTACTGGCAAGCGGATGTTAAAGAGTTAATCGAAGCCAATGGTGCCGCGATTAAGTCAGATCAAACACCATTATTAAAAGACTGGCCGGAAGACCTGGATGATCGGGCTTGTGTTGAATTATTGAGGTCTGAATTGCAACAGATTGCCGAAGCCATGGATGTCTGGCCTCAATTATGGGAATTTTGCCGGGCACAATAATATGACAAGCTATGATGTGGTCACTGTCAGTTACCAAAATGCCGCCACCATAAAGCGATATTTGTCGCACACAAGGTTTGACAAAAACGCAGTACAGCTGATGGTGGTGGATAACGGTTCCAGGGATGGCACGGTTGAGCAGTTACAGGCGACATTATCCGCCCATCAAATGCGGTTAAACAAAGATAATTTAGGTTACGCCAAAGCCGCTAATCAAGGAGCCGCGAGTGGCCATCAAGCCTTTATTGTGTTTATTAATCCGGATTGTTATGCTGAAACCGGCACCATTGATCGCTTGGTCGAATATTTGCAGGACCATCCCGACATTGGAGTTGTGGGGTGTCGTGTGCTGAATCAAGATGGTACTTTGCAAGCCGCCAGTTGTCGACGTTTGCCCACTTTTTGGCGGGTTTTTAATCATGTTACCGGCCTCAATCGTTTGGGATTACCCGGCATTAATAAAGCCGCCAAATGTGCCAATAAATCAACCGCCGTGGAAGCGGTCAATGGCGCATTTTTTGTTATTCGGCGCGATCTATTTGAACAACTTAAGGGTTTTGATGAGGGTTACCCATTACACTTTGAAGACCTCGATTTATTTGCTCGCTGCCTATCAGCAGGTTATCAGATTTATTATCTGGCCAATCAGCAGGCCATCCATTTGCAAGGTCAATCAAAACAGAGACAAGACTTAATCAAACAATGGAAAAAACAGGGGCTGAAGCGCTACTTTCAAAAGCATCGACCACGTTGGGAACAATGGATAATTAATCGTTTACTGGTGTAGGTTTTTAAACACTACTCCAGATTGATGATAAATTCATAGACCTGTTTTTTATTCACATGATAATGATCTGCCACCACCGCGGCCGCCTGTTTCGGCGGCAACAGAGGCTTAAGTAATATAGCCAGTTGTTGACTGGACGCTTCCAGTGTGTCTATCTGTGTTACTGCTGAACCACTGATGGCCACCACAAATTCACCTTTTTGATGATTGCTGGCTTCCATTAACATATCGAGCACTTGTTCAGCAGAGCCTCTATAGAGTTGTTCAAACCGTTTGGTTAGTTCACGACCCACGCAGACCAGGTCCTGATCAGTTAAAACCGTTGTCAAGTCGGACATTGACTGAATAATGCGGTGCGAAGATTCATAAAATACATGGGTTTGATTAAGGGGTGAAATACTTTTAAAAAAGTCCAATCGTTGGTTTTTTTTGGGTGGTATAAACCCGTGAAAAGTAAATGGTTGAACCTTCAGTCCCGCGACTGATAACAGACTGATAACGGCACTGGGGCCTGGAATGGGTATCACCCGTATGGATTGTTGATGGGCTTCTGTAATTAAAGGAAAGCCGGGATCACTGATTAATGGGGTGCCGGCATCACTGACCAAGGCCATGTTGTCGCCCGCTTTAATCCGTTCAATTAAAGCACCGCTGACCTGGTGCTCATTGTGAGCGTGTAATGATCGTAACGGGGTTTCGATGTCGTAGTTTTGGAATAAACGTTTTGAATGGCGGGTATCTTCGCAAAGAATTAAATCGCATGATTTAAGCACGTCGACGGCGCGAAAGCTGAGGTCGTCTAAGTGACCAATGGGTGTGCCGACCACATATAAGTAACCGGAATCTTTTCTGTGAGTGTCTGTCATAATCAACATTTTAGACAATAATCGGTTAAAATCCTAACCATGAAAGTTCTTAATCCTCAATTAGTAATTGTTTTGTTGGTGCTGATGTTATCAGCCTGTGCCACGGGTCCGCGTAGACATGCAGGCGATGATGACCTTCGTGTCGAAAAAGCCTTGTCCGTATATCATCAAGGTCATTACTTTCAGGCGGCTGATTTATTGCGGCCATTATGGCAACAAGATCAAGCCAACCTCGAATTGTATGAAGCCCTGCTGGATACCTATTATCAGCTGGGTGAATTACCCATGATTTGGTCTTTGCAGCAGCAAAGTGATTTGCACAGTGCCAAAATCACCATTATAAAGGCACAAGTGGCCCACATCAGTGACGACTGTCAGCAAAACCTGACAGCGTTATCGAACATTGACACCATGGCGCTGGATCGTGACTGGCTACAACGTCTGTACCGGATTCGATCAGTCTGTTGGTATGCTGCCGATGAAGATTTGGCGGCGGTGATAGATCGCATACGATTAACGGAAATGATGCCAATTGAGGAGCAATGGCTGGCATATGATGACATTGTGACAGATTTAAGCGGTATAAAAACCTCAGATTTGATTATGCGGATTGGTGATTTTAGTGATGAGCCCCTGGTGGAAGGTTGGCTGGAAGCGGCTTATTTAAATTTTGGTTCAGACGGTGAATCCACCCAATTATTTTTGCAGGATTGGCCCAATCATCCCGCCAGCCGATATTTCTTCGGTTACCAGGGATTTCAGCAGTTGCGAAAAATTGCGGTGTTGTTGCCATTATCAGGGCGTTTTTCCGGTGCCGGATTGGCGGTGCAACGCGGTATGTTAACGGCCGCCGCTGATGATTTTGAGCAAAGTCATCAGTTGCTATTTTTTGATACCGGTAGTGATGGCGAAAATATGGCCGGTGCATGGTATTCAGCACAAGCGGCCAATGTCGATATGGTTATTGGTCCCTTGGATAAATCATCGATCGAGCAGTTGACGCTGTTTTCACCTCCGACTGTGCCGGTTATGTTGTTAAACCAAAGTGACCAGGACTTTTATCAATTCACTTTGTCTCCGGAAGCTGAGGCGCGTCAAGTGGCTGATCGGATGTGGCATGATGGCTTGCGTCGGGTTATGATTTTTGCCCCCAGTGGCGATTGGGGGCAACGCATGAGCCAGGCTTTTGCCAATGCCTTTGTTGCCTTGGGTGGTCAAATAATCAATAACCAATATTTTAATCAAAATGAACGCGACTATTCGGCCGTTCTGCGACAAAGTTTAGGATTGGTGGAAAGTCAATTGCGGGCTAAAAATCTACAAAGTTTTTTGCAATTAAATTTGCAAAGCGAAGCGGTGGTCAGTGCTGATATTGATGGTATATTTTTACCATCCAATCCGGATTTTGCGCGTATGATGGTGCCACAATTGCTGTTTAATCACGCAGGTCATATACCGGTCTATGCCACCTCACATATCTACTCGGGACAAGAAGATAAGGCAATGAATAATGACTTATCCGGTGTTGTTTTTACCGCCAGTCCCATTCAATTGCCACCTAATCAGTTACGAGAAACACTCAATTTTGACCTGCAGATGGTGGCGGTTAACAGAGAGCTTTTTGGATTGGGCTATGATGCTTTGTTATTGGTGAGCCGTTTACAATGGATGTCACGTATTACCGGTGGCCGACTGCAAGGTCTCAGTGGTTTACTGAGTATGAAATCAGATAAAACAATTCAGCGGGAATTGCAATGGGCTATATTCGACAATGGTGGTATCGTTGCCATCAATTGATATCGAAAAAAACTGATCACCGGGGTATTAACCGCTGGGAACGTATGGCCGCAACCTATCTACAGGATAGGGGTCTGTCATTAGTGACCAGTAATTTTCGCTGTAAAGCCGGCGAGGTGGATTTGATTATGGAAGATGATAAAACGCTGGTATTTGTTGAAGTGCGCTATCGACGTTATCAGCAATGGGGCGGTGCGGAGCAATCAGTCACCGTGGCCAAGCAACAAAGAATTTGTAAAGCAGCTGCGGCTTATTTACAATCAAAACAATTAACCAATCAACGGTATTGTCGGTTTGATGTGGTGGCCATTAACGGTTCCTTAACCCCACCGCGGATAAACTGGATTCCAAACGCTTTCCAACAAACAGTTTTTTAATTTTGGGTGAATAACAAATGAAAAAATTATTAATTTTATTGATGTGTGGTTTAATGTTACAAGGCTGTGGTGCAGTTCTCATTGGCAGCGCCATTGTCACCGGTGTTAATGTGGCCCATGACCGCCGTTCAAGTGGACAAGTGTTGGATGATAAAATCATCACCGCCAGTGTCAAAAACGAAATTCGCAAACAAGTGGAAGAAGACAGTCGCATTAAAGTGGATACCTTTAATGGTGTGGTGCTATTGGCCGGCGAGGTGAAAAATAACCAAGATCGCATTCGTGCAGAAGATGCAGCATCCATAAAAGACGGCGTGATGAAAGTGGTTAATCAACTTAAAACTGTGGAAGAAGTGTCCAAAATGGGACGCCGCACCAAAGACACTTATTTGGCTTCAAAGGCCAAAGGCTCCTTATTAAAAATTGATATTCCTGATTTTAATCCATCCCGGGTCAAAATCACCGTGGCCAATGGTGAAGTGTTTTTAATGGGCATGGTGACCCATGATGAGGCTGATGCCGTGGTTGAGCGTATACGCCATTTACGTGGGGTTCATCGTGTGGTGAAGGTGTTTGAATATAAGGGTGGTTAACTGCAATTGGCTGACAGAAATTGTTGCAATGCCGATAAGGACAACTGTTTTCTTATGACTATGGCCTTATCCTGTTTACTCAATCGCTTGACGTGGTATTCTAAATTCTGAGCCTGCGAGCGGTTGCCCACTGGAATTTGATAGACCAATTTCAAATGTTTAAATCGCCGGGTGAATTTAGCACCCGGTGGTTTCTTTGATTGATGCTGCTTAAGTCGTTCACTTGGGTTGATGGCAATACCGGTATAGAGGAAGTCATCGTCACAATTGATTAGATATAGGCAATAGAGTGGTTCTGTCACGGTGATTCAGTAATGGTTTCAGAATCTGTTTTTCTTTGTTTGGCTTTTTGTTGCAGGTCACGCTTATTTTTCAAAGCCACTAATATGGCC
>QQUO01000142.1 GCA_008501575.1 Pseudomonadota bacterium | reverse complement strand
TGTCATTGGGTTTGCCGATCGCTCACCTTGGTCCGGTAATTGAACTTTCCAACCGAGCTTGGTTGTTAAGTCAACAGGATCATCACTTAAATATCTCACATCAACATTTGCATCTGCTGAAATTATTTGTCGATGTAAGTCATTGTCATCAATACTTATGTTTTCATTTGTAGACGTTAAACCATCGACAATACCAACCATATATTGTTTTGTAGGTAATGTAATTGCTCGATCAGGCACCTCAATATATTTACCCGTGCCAAACATAACAATCACATCTTTATCTTTACTTTGTATATTCGCTGGTAAATTTATAACACGTGGTTGTACTGTAATGGGTCGATACATTCTGTTATCAGCTTTTATGATTCGCTTAATAGAAGATGACCAATCAGAATAATTGGCACTGGTAAAGTCAAAGCGCCATAAATTTCCATACAAATCGCCGGCATAGGCAAAATCTGCACCAATATCAATACCTATTTCAGTGGAATTGGTTTTCTGTGAATATCTAGAATCCACAGCCACTGCTGTTGCTAAACCATTTGGCGTAGTTGCAGAACCAACTCCGGTGTCTAATTTGGCCAATAATTTGCCATCACTTAAGCGCACCACAAATAAAACAGCATTACCAGATCCAGAAACGTTGGTATCAGTTGGGTTTGATGGATCTCCATAATAATATTGGGAATTATTATAGCCATTGGGCAACAAAGCCACCCAATCACCGGTACTACTTATTCTAACAACCGAGGCTTGACCATATGTGTAGCCCATATCTGGGTCATCTTCATCACTGAATTCCCACAGAACTTTAGGTGCTGCAGATGGCGCTTGAGTGATATCTAAAGCAAAAAAAGCCTGACCACCATACCGCATACCACCAACTAAAGTGGTGTGCCATTTATCATTAAAAAATGCATCCCTTACGACCGGCGTATTGTCCACATAGGACCAATGATCAAACTGGGGGTCAATCAATTTATACAGATGACTTAATGCTTTATTTGGAACATAACCCCAATACTCTTCTGTGGTGGCCGGATTATCAGCATCAAATGCATGTAACATACCACTATTTGAACCTGTGTACAGGACATTATGTCTATTTTCATGGGTCTTTTGAAAATCCAAATAACCGTTACCGTTTTTTGCGGCTAATTGCTCCTTAGTTCCGGCAGGCCATAAACTGTCATCATAGCGTTCACCCGGGCCTCGCACAATAGCGGGGCTACCATGAACGATATCTGCCAGCAGACTGGAACGATTTCGAAGAACCCCTCCATTGGTAATTTCTTTACTTTGATCACCATTAACATAATCTATAATATCATTAACTGTTGCGCCGGTTCTGGTAATAACCTCACTGGCCTGATCGGATATTAGTGACTTTAATACACTGGGAAGGCTTGAATCAAATTTAACCAACCCTAATAATTTATCATAGGTATAGATATCACGACTGACTTGTTGATTCACATGAGTGCCTGTTGCTGCGCATAAACCCCCGGTCAAAACACATGACGCATCCCATTTAGGGTCACCAAATGTACCATCTGAATTAACTTCTCTGGCAATAAGATTGCCGGACCAGTTCGATGAATCAAATCCGGGCGAAAATGCCATGGTATCATTCGTAATAACCCCTGAGGATATCGTTGATGTGCTACCACGCGATAGGCGCTCAGTAATATTTCTAACCACATCATTAAGTGCTTTAATCAGTTCATCAGGATCATTGGCACTAAAAAACTCACCACGGCTATTGAGCGATGAATGATACACATCATCAATTTTATTTGAAGTCCAGTTACAATCACCATTTCTTAACCCTTGGATAACAGCATCATTGGGTGATAAAGCGGTTACTTGTGGACAGGTGTAAATACCAGACTTATACCTTTCAACCAAAAGCGACTCTAAACCCATACCGACGTTATAAGTAACAACGTGTTGCCAATATGCGGGGTTGTTTTTGGGGTTCCAAACAAAATCCGGATGTTCCCATTCATCATTCACTGAAGAAAAATCAATTTGAGCACCGGTTTTATCCGTATAGTCACTTTTATACCGCTGAACATTATTACTTAAAGAGGGCATCAAATCATTGGCCCAATAATGAAAAGCAATATCAGCTAAATTTTTACTATGACCACTATAATGAAACACGTTTTGCTGTCCTGTTCCATCATACTTCCCATAAAATCCGGCAGTTATGTCTAAAGACCCCGTATCTCCGGGTAATGGGTTATGAGTGGAGTTATCATTAATCAGTCCATCAACATTACTGCCATTCCATTCACCATCTGATATTGCAATATGAAAGTTCTGTTGACAAGAAAATGCACCATCAAAATACTCTGATTTGTATTTATAACTGTTTTCATCTTCAAACAATTTACCTGCCCGATTAAAAGCTGCGCGTAAAGGGGTGCCACCACTTGTCGGTGCCTCAAATAACCATTGGTAAAAATTATTGCGATGTGTATTTTCAAATCTATTTAAGTTATTAAGCGTGGTGTCACTGTGAAGCATTTGCCAATCTAACTTAAAATTTGGACCAAAACCTGCAAAAGCACGACTGATGGAAGCTCGAGCCAGTTTCATGCGGGTATTGTAGTATGAAAACCAATTGGCAAAATTAGTCAAATCTGCGTTAGAAGTGAGTTTGATTTCTTTATAACCTGTTTTAGTTCTTTCTAAATAAAAGGCATTGGTCCATTTACCGTCATTGCTTGCTGCAGGAATATCTCCTGCATAACTACCACCAAATGTCCCGTTTGAGTAATAAGAAATGGTTCTTAAAGGCCTGTAGGCCGTTTCTAAGTTTTGATAAAACCACGCACCGTGTTTTGTGCCTAAATAACCGTTAACAGGTGCATTTTTATAATCAATATTAGGCATCTGCGAACCATCCGCCTTAATTGGGGGCGTGTATTTAATATTGGGATTGTAATACAGCCTATTTTGGTTAGGATCCGCAAAAGCATTACCTGAACTGCTGCCAAGATAGCCCCATGCCATACTGCCCGAATCATCTAAAGTAACTGCGATGGCCGGTGGAACCGACTGATTCAGAAATAAAGGTTCGTGTGATAGTTCCAGTAAGGACGCATGAGCAGGAGATAAACCCGAGCCAATACTCAAAAACATAAAACTAATAAAGGTAAAAAATTTTGACTTATTCATAATAATCTCGCATTTAATTAGTTGGCGAACTACTCACCACAACTGTATACATGGATTGATTTAAAACAATTGTTTTACCATCCCCACTGTCACTCTTACCCGTAATTAAAAAGGCTTTTTGTTCGTTGATATCACTGCCGCCACGGGTTCCAAATTCTTGAGAGTTCACTGCGCCAGTACTGGTGGCCGCAATTTCCTCAACAATATAGAAAGGTTGTCTGTTTAACTTGCTGCTATCATAGGATGCACTGGTAAAATCATGACTGTGGACAGTGCCTTTGCCACTCGTCCAGTTTCTTTGCTTAAAATCTGTAACGATGGTATTAAACCCTGATGCTGGATTTTCTGGATCTTGCAACTGTGAATAAAGATTATGAAAAGCACCATTGGGTGTGCCTCTTACATCAACACCATTTGTTTGTTCAACCAGATTATACAAAAATTCTTCACCTGCTCTCACCGCTGAATTAGCCCCGGATTGTGCTAACGATCGATTGTGTAAACCGGCCGCCATTTTTTCCTGCAACATGGTGCCTTTCATGCCGGCATATCCCATTAATGTAATAATTAATAACAGAATTAGCCCCACAGCCAATGCAGCACCTTGTTGATGTCTTAAGGTCTGAATAGATTGGTTTTTCATAATGCGTAGCTCCTAATTGGTACGGTGGCTGTGAATTCTCGACGATACATACGCTCGCGATCTAATCCTGATGTCAAAGTGGTGCCGGGTGTTTGTGGAGTGAGACCATCCGGTGAATAGATAAAAACTTCATCCTCTACCATACTGCTGTCATTCACTGTATTTAATAATAAATGAATTTCCATGGCATAAATAGAACGCCAAAGACAACCCGATCCATTGGCCAATTGAGTTCCACTGGGTGTGGCTTCGGACTTTGGTGGTAAGATGCAACCGGTGGTGCTATCCATCGCACCGTCTTTATTGACGTCACCACCGCCTTGAACTGCCTGTACTTCGTCAGCAGTTAATCTGACAACATGACCTGTTTGAGTCTGTGCTAAATAAAAGACATCAAAACGTTCAACACCCTCAACCAATTGTTGCACATTGCCATTTTCTGAACGATACAGTGAGCTAATCATTCGACCAGGTCTGTTCGGATCAGTATCAACACCGATAAAGTAGCTCACAGTTCGAAAATCCTCTTCCATGTCATACACTCGGGTGTCTGACAATACACTAAAAACGGGGATTGTGGAGCCATTAAGAGTGACAGTATTTCCACCCCATGTGGCATTAGCCACATAAGCTGTATTACAATCTGCAACCACAGCTAAATTTGCTGAAGCAGTGACAACATCATCCAGTGTAAAGGTATTGCCGGTTACTGAACTAATGCGATTACCTCCATTGAGATAACGAACAGTTAATACATCCGTGTCAGCAGCCCGATCGCCATCGCTTGTGCCAATATTTCTTAAATTTGATTGCTTGTCCGAACCAACCACACCCTTGATTGCCGGCACACAACTGGAGGCAGAACAATGATGCCCCTGAATGAAATAACGAGAATCTAATGGATATGAGTTCGATCCGGCTAAACTAAAAGCATCGGGTAATTGATCATCATCTGATAATAAATCAAGCTGAACTTGATTCATTAATGGTAATCCGTTGGTAGAAGCATGGTTATTAAAATTGACATTTCTATCCACCATCCAAGTCGTCATGGCATAGCCTTGATCCCAGTTGGTCAGTACATCCGATGGCATCGCCACTGTGGCACAATGTTTTCGTCCAGCCTGTTCAACATCTTCCTTAATTCGGGTGATGGCATAACGGCCATTTTCCTGCAATGTGGCTAAACCTGTCTGGGCTTTATTGAGAATACTTGAGTTGGTAAACAAAGACACCAGACCAAGCAGAACAATAATGCCAATAACCATTGCAACCATTAGCTCAATCAACGAAAAGCCTTGTGTTTTATTCATTTTTTGCATTGTTATTCTATTCATGGTTGTGCCACCAATTCCAATACTTGAGCATCTTGATTTGAAGTTCTATTGGCTTCATTCCAGGTAATTGTTATGGTACAAATACCTCTGTAAGGTGGTGCTGGAAACCAAATAGAAGGTGCTGTTGCTGAAGACAGGTTCGCAGGTAAGGGTTGATTATTCACACAACTTATTGTGCCAACTCCGTTAGGCAAAGCTAAATCGATTGATTGTGCCCATTGCTCCATATCATATGCCGCCAGTTCATCGTAATTACAAGGACTTGCAAGTTTACATTCTGCTGTTCCCGCGCTTGGTGTACCCGTGTATGTACCAGACCAAAGTGCTGTTGGGTTTGCGCGCATTCGGTCCATCATATTCTCGGCCAGAAAGTTGGCTTGTGATCGCAGATAGCCGTTGTGATTGTTGCGCACCGAAATGGTCATCATACCGGCAATACCGAGTAGGCCGAATGAAAACACCACGATGGCGATAAGAACTTCCAATAAAGTAAAACCGTCTTCTTTATGATTCATTTGTTGACCACCTTTATATTGCCTGACATGGTAACAAACACATCTTTTTTATCATTGGGCATGTCCTTATGCCTTAATACAAACTCAGCCGGTTCGTTGGCTTTTAAACCACCAATTCGATTAAATACAATTTTATTGCCATTTTTTAATACTAAGCGCATTTGCGTGTCCATACGGCTTTCTTGGGCAATAATTGTATCCGGTGCACCGCCGACACCTTTGGCTGTAATGGTCCAACCAAGACGCCAATTAGAGTTGTTCGGTTCCACTTCCACATCGGTGCCATAACGCACCGCCTCAGCACGGGCTAAATTTAAACTGTAGGTAAGGTTATTGGCATTGTCGGTAATCATGCGCCGTAATTTAAAATCACGGTAATTGGGCACGCCCCAAGCCAATAATATGGATCCAATTAATAAGGTAATGATCAGTTCAATTAAGGTAAACCCTCTTACTTTCATTGTGCGCTCGCTGTTTAGACTTAAGTTCAGTGTAATCATGAACAAAGATTTGTCAAAACTCAAGAGATAATGAACAGCTTCCGACCAATGGAACAAAACCGCCGATAAACGGTTTTAAAAGTAATGTTTAGGTGGTTTGAACCAGTCGCAATTCTTTGGGCAAGGCAAACACCATATTTTCCGGTTCGCCTTCGAGCGATTCGACCTGGATGTCTTTATCGTGTTTTTGTAACCAGACAATGACATCTTTAACCAGCTTTTCAGGGGCGGAAGCACCGGCGGTGAGACCGATGGTTTCGACGCCATTGAGCCAATCGGGATTGATATAACTGGCATCATCAATTAAATATGAGCGCACCCCTTTTCGCTCTGCCAGCTCTTTTAAGCGATTAGAATTTGAACTGTTTATGCTACCCACCACCAACACCAAATCACAGAATTCGGTGAGTGTTTTGACAGCATTCTGGCGATTTTGGGTGGCATAACAGATATCATCATGTTTCGGACCTTCGATGGCCGGGAACTTATCCTGGAGAGCGGCAATAATTTCTTTGGTGTCATCCACAGATAAAGTGGTTTGGGTGACAAAAGCCACTTTGGCGGGGTTATTAATTTCAAGCCCCTTAACTTCATCCACCGAGTCCACCAAATAAACGGTGCCCTGACCTTTGTGTTTATCCCATTGGCCTAAGGTGCCTTCCACTTCCGGATGACCGTGATGGCCGATAAGTACCAAATCATATCCTTGTTTACAATAGCGAAACACTTCGATATGGACTTTTGTGACCAAAGGACAGGTGGCATCAAATACTTTCAGTTGCCGCCGTTTGGCTTCTTCGCGCACTGCTTTTGAGACACCATGTGCGGAAAAAATAACAATTTGATTGGCCGGAATCTCATCCAATTCATCAACAAAAACAGCACCACGATCACGTAATTTTTCCACCACATACTGGTTATGGACCACTTCATGACGCACATAAATCGGCGCCCCAAATGAATCCAGGGCACGGTTAACGATATCAATGGCCCGATCAACTCCGGCGCAAAACCCGCGCGGATTAGCCAGAAGTACTTTCATCTTGTTCACTTTCCTGCTTTCTAAAGAGCGTATCTATAATCAATAACACCGCACCCACGGTAATGGCTGAATCAGCAATATTAAAAGCCGGCCAATAATAGTCGTTATAGTGCAGCTGAATAAAATCCACCACATAGCCTAACACAGCACGGTCATAAATATTACCCAGGGCACCACCAATAACCAAAGCCAATGAAATATTGTGCAACTTCAGTTTACGCGGACTGTTAAACAACCACAGCAATAACCAGACAACTATCACTGAAGCCATAACCAGAATAAACCATCGCTGCCAGCCGGGTTGATCAGCCAGCAAACTGAAGGCAATGCCTTTATTGTGTAGTAATATCCAATTAAAAAAACCGGTGACCTTTTCAGGCACATAAAGTGTTAATGATTGTGTGGCCCAGTATTTTGTCAGTTGATCAATGATGAATACCACCACTGACAGCCACAACCAAACCA
>QQUO01000333.1 GCA_008501575.1 Pseudomonadota bacterium | reverse complement strand
GTATAGACTCGGAAACCATTAATGTGATTTATGTGGTTAATGAAGATTTTAAACTGATCGATGATTTACGAATCAGAGATTTTATCTTGGCCGATCCAAATTCTGAAATTCAGACATTAATGGATAATCGTTTTGTGGCGTTACAAGCGGATGCTGACCAGGAAACCGCCATTCACAGCTTTAAAATGTATGATCGAATTGCTCTACCGGTTACCGACAGTCAAGGAGTTTTAATCGGTATAGTCACTGTCGATGACGTCTTGGATGTGGCCGAAGATGAAGCCACCGAAGATTTTCATAAATTTGGTTCATTACAAGATCGGGTGCTCGATCCTTTACAGGCCGGCGTTGTCTTTTTATACCGGAAACGCATTGTCTGGCTTATGGCTTTGGTGGCCGTTAATATTATTTCAGGTGCCGCCATTGCCAGCTTTGAAGACACCATTCAGGCCATGGTGGCGCTGGTATTTTTCCTGCCTTTACTGATTGATTCCGGCGGTAATGCCGGCAGCCAATCAGCGACCATAATGGTGCGTTCTTTAGCCACCGGTGAAGCCTATATGAAAGACTGGTTAAAATTACTGCTTAAGGAATGTCAAGTGGCGTTATTATTAGGCATCACCATGGCCGCCGGCGTGGCGGTGATTGCCGGATTCAGAGCCCCTGATATCATCCCGGTGGTGGCAATTACCATGGTCTGTATCGTATTGGTGGGCAGCCTATTGGGCTTGTCCCTACCCTTTTTATTCACCCGTTTAGGGATGGATCCGGCGGCTGCCAGCGCACCCTTAATTACCTCCATTGCCGACATATCAGGGGTGCTGATTTATTTTTCTCTGGCCAATTGGTATTTAGGATTGTAGCTTTTCGTTTTACCAGTTTACCGGGTCACGGTGAACCGGTAAAGTCATGCAACGACAACCGCCGCCGCCACGGGATAATTCAGAGCCATTCATGGCCACCGCGGCTTTGCCCAGTGGTAGTTTTTTCTTATCATGAATTATATCGAGTGCGTCAATAATTTCAAAACCGGCCTGGTTAAGGGCTTCCATGGTGGCTTTATTGTGTTGATAACCGATTACATGACCCGGTGCAAAAGTAAAAAAGTTGGCGCCACTGGTCCACTGCTCTCGTTCCTGGGTGAATTCATTGTCACCACCACAATTAACAAAATCCAGTTCTAAACCAAAATGACGGAGTGCCTTAGGCAGACCAGAAAACTCATGGATGTGCTTTATCTCACCCAACTCGCAATGCATATGAAATGCCCGGCATTTATTAGGGCCTCTAATTAATGGTGCAAAATTCATCACCGTGTCCACATCCAACATGGTAAAAATCATATCTAAATGAATGGTGGCCCGAATTTTTGGTAATTCCACCACGATAATATCTAATCGCTCCTTGTTCTGAGACAACCGTTCCGCCAGCCGATCAATGCCATTGGCAGAGGTGCGCTCAGAAAAACCAATAACCAGTAAATCGTCTCGTATAACCAGCAAATCACCGCCTTCGATGGTGACATCGTTATTGTCTTTACGGGTACCGTCAAAATGAAAACCGTGACTGTCTAATTTGGGGTGTTCGTCAAAAATATGTTTCAATAAAATCGCTTCGGTCAACCGCACCCGATGGGCCATGGAACCGATAATGGCTTTATCATAAACACACATGACCGCATCACGGGTGAAAAAAGCATTGGGCAATGGCGGAATGGCATGGCGTGACGGGCTTAAGAATTTTTCTAAACTGTTTTTCACCATTAAAGTACCTTGAAACAGCTGGGCAGACAAGGTTTTCGGTGCTAACAACATTAAATCATCCACTAAATGCTGCTGTTGATGAAGGCCACACACCGCGTCTATTAAGTCCAGTTTGGTGCGTTCATCGGTTAATATATCAGCCAATAAATGCTCAAATTCCAACACCTGAGGACAAACCTTTTTGAGCACACCGGATAACTGAGCATGTTCTTGCAAGGCTAAATCCAATGAAATAATGTCATCAAAAAGGACCTCATGGGCTGTTTCCGGGGTCATGTTTTCCATTTCGGGACCCGGTTCATGGATAATAACCGTATTGAGCTTTCCAATCTCAGAATGATTGGATATGGGTGTTATATTCATAGGAATTACTCGTCAAATGAGATGTGTATTTTCTTTGATCGGGGCATGGACTGACAACTTAATATATAGCCTGATTTCGTTTCCCAATCTTCTAAAGAATAATTGTTAATCATATCCACTTCGCCGTCTTTAAGACGGCATCGACAAGTGGCACAGACACCGGCTCGGCAAGAATACGGCAAGATCAGGCCGGCATCTTCCGCCGATTCTAATAAGGTTTTTTCACTGCCGGCTTTCAGGTTAAATTGATGTTCGATACCATCTATGGTGACCTTAACGTCGGCATCTTTGGTTGCCGGTTTTCGTTCAGTTTTAATGGACTGACCTTCGCTTAAGAATCGTTCATTATGGATTTTAGATTTATCAATACCCAAGCTTTCCAGACAATTACATAAATCATCAATCATTAAACCCGGGCCACAGACGTAGTAACCATCAATGGCCAAAGGTTGAAGTATTTGTTGATGTATTTGTGCCGCTTTATCGACATCGAAGCGACCTTGGTTAAAAGGCATGTCAACCTGCTGCTGGGTGAGGAAATAATGAACACTGAAACGTTCTCCGAAACAATCCTTTAACGCTGAAATTTGTTGTTGTAACAGCACATCCCTGGCGGTTTTATTGCCGTAGAACAGGATAAATTCAGCGGTTTTGGTCTGTTCCAGTGCGTGATAAATCATACCCATAATCGGTGTTATACCGGCACCGGCGGCAAAACCCACATAACGCTGGCCTTCTTCCGGCTTGAGAATAAACCGACCGGTGGGTGGTAATACCGAAACCTGACTGCCGGGATTTTGTTGCTGGGCCCAGGTTGAAAATTGACCACCGGGAATATGTTTAATTAACACCGATAAACGATTCGGTTGTTGGCTGGATGAACAAATCGAATAACTGCGCCGAAGCTGTTGGCCGTCAATGGTTTGATTAAAGCTTAGATGCTGTCCGGCCTGATGGCGGTATTCATCCTGCCATTTTTCAGGAATATCAAAATGCCAAACAACGGCATTCGGTTGTTGGCTAACAGCCGCAATGGTTAAGGTATGAAATTCAGACATGGCATTTAAAGTAATCAAAGGGTTCTAAACAGTCTTCACAACGGTACAAAGCTTTACAAGCGGTTGAACCGAATTGACTGATGCAAGTGGTGTTTGTGGACTGGCATTGTGGACAAGCAATGGGCTGTCCGGTTTTACTTTGTGGCGGTGCGATTCCATAGGCATGCAATTGTTGCCGGCCTTGTTCAGTGATGCGATCGGTGGTCCATGCGGGGCTGTTGATGATTTTTACCCGAACCTGTTCAATCCCTTGTTTTTGAAGGTGTTTAATAATATCTTCTTGAATGCTGTCCATGGCCGGACAGCCCGAATAGGTTGGCAAGATGGACACCTCTACGGTGGTTTTCTCGACTTGCACATCATACAAAACGCCCAAATCTGCTATTGAAATCACCGGAATCTCGGGATCTTTGATGGCATCAAGCCATGCCATGATTTGTGCTTTGGAAAATTGCTTTAAGGTTTTAATCATCACCACTCACAGCCGGGATAAGCACGTTGTAAAAATTGCATATCGGCCAACATATAACCCAAATATTCTGAGTGCTCACCACGTAAGCCACCGGTGGCCAGCCAACCTGATGTGGGTGCCTGTAATTGACATTGCTGTAATAATTGATCAACCTGTTGTTGCCACTGTTGTTTCAGTGCTTGCATATCCGGCATCACGTTGTCTGCCAGCAATTGCTTCAGTTGGTCATCAGTCTCAAACAATTCCGGTGTATAAAAATACAAATCATCCAGAGCTGACTGTATTTTTTGTTTGGCTTCAGCGGTACTTAAGGATAAGCGCAGACACCAGTCTCGACTTCGGGTTAAGTGATATCGGGATTCTTTCAGGGCTTTTTCCGCAATTTCAGCCAATGGTTGGTACTGGCTATTCATTAACTCTGCATATAAAAGCACATTAAATTGATCAAAAAAATACTGCTTCAAAGTGGTGTAAGCAAAATCACCTCTGGGTAATTCTGTCAATATCGGATTCCTGAATTGGTCCACATCCCGCAAAAAAGCCAAATCATCGGCACTAACGTCTTGCTCGGAAATTTCTGCGGCTTGTTCATAGAATAATTTAGCATGACCCAGCAAATCCAAAGCCACATTGGTTAAAGCAATATCCTCTTCTAAAAACGGTCCGTGACCACACCATTCGGCCAGTCGCTGTGATTGGGTCAAAGAGGAGTCGGCCAGACGCAATAAATAATGTTTAATGGCTTTTTTCATTACATATTATCCACTTCTTCATCCAACGGATAAAAGGTTGGATGGCGATAAATCTTATCCGCTGCCGGATCAAACCAGGCTTCGGATTGTTCAGGATTAGATGCGGTAATGGCGGCCGCTTCCACCACCCAGATACTCACCCCTTCTTCCCTTCGGGTGTAAACATCACGGGCATTTTGTAAGGCCATTTGCGGATCTGCGGCATGTAATGACCCCACATGGCGGTGATTCAGGCCGGATTTTGCCCGAATAAATATCTCATATAATTTCATACAGTATCCTGTTGATTTTGTTGATATATTTCAGCGGCTTTGCGGACCCACTCACCCTCATCGTGGGCCTTTTGGCGAGCCGCTAAACGTTGTTTATTACAGGGACCATTGCCTTTGATAACTTGGATAAATTCTTGCCAATCAATTTCACCAAAATCATAATGGCCTCGTTCTTCATTCCACTTCAAATCCTTATCAGGGATGGTTAAACCCAAATGTTCAGCCTGCGGCACCGTGGCATCAATAAATTTTTGGCGCAGGTCATCATTACTAAAACGTTTGATTTTCCATTGCATGGATTGGGCTGAATGGGTGGAGTCTTTATCACTGGGACCAAACATCATTAAAGCTGGCCACCAAAAACGGTTTAAAGCGTCTTGTGCCATTTTCTTTTGTGCCCGGCTGCCACGGGCCAGAACGGTCATGATGTCATAACCTTGACGTTGATGAAAACTTTCTTCTTTACAGATGCGCACCATGGATCGCGCATAAGGTCCGTAGGATGCTCGGCACAGCGGTACCTGATTCATGATGGCAGCACCATCCACCAACCAGCCAATGGCGCCCATATCGGCCCAACTGGGGGTTGGGTAGTTGAAAATACTTGAATACTTGGCTTCACCACTTAATAACTGCCGGGTCATTTCGTCACGGCTAATCCCTAAAGTTTCAGTGGCTGAATAAATATATAAGCCATGTCCGGCCTCGTCTTGAACTTTGGCCAATAAAATCATTTTCCGCTTTAAGGTCGGTGCTCGGGTAATCCAATTGCCCTCAGGAAGCTGTCCGACAATTTCTGAATGGGCATGTTGCGACATCTGCCGAATCAGTGTCTTGCGATAGGCTTCGGGCATCCAATCTCGCGGCTCGATTTTTTCCTCGTTATCAATGCGTTTTTGAAAGGCTTTCAGCAACCCTTCGGGTTCCTGGCCGCCCTTGGCATCTTGTAGACCTTGTGAATACATAATTAAATGGCTCGTTAAAGTGGGTTACGGCGCAAGCAGTGCCGATTCATGGGTTTCATTTTAACAGATTAATACTGTTCAGTCAGCCACGCGCTCGAGTAACATCGCCATCCCCTGACCAACCCCAATACACAGGGTCACTAAAGCATAACGACCTTTTTGTTGTTGTAATTGGCGCGCTGCAGTAAGTGCCAATCGGGCACCGGACATACCCAAAGGATGACCCAGAGCAATGGCGCCACCATTGGGATTAACCCGTGGGTCATCATCGGCCACACCCAAAGTCCGCAACACCGCCAAGGATTGGGCGGCAAAGGCTTCGTTGAGTTCAATAACATCCATATCATCGATACTTAAATCATGGGCTTTTAACAGTTTCTCAGTGGCCGGTACCGGACCTATGCCCATCACCCGCGGTTCTACACCGGCAACCCGGGCGCCACAGATTTTAACCTTGGCTGTTAAACCGTATTTTTTTACAGCCTGCTCAGAAGCGATTATGATTGCCGCCGCGCCATCGTTAACCCCTGAGGCATTGCCGGCGGTGACACAACCATTGGTTTTAAAGGGTGTTCGTAATTGAGCCAACTGATCTAATTGGGTATCGTTTCTGGGATGCTCATCATGAACAACAACCTTGTCTTCGCCTTTGCGCTGCGCAATACGAACCGGCACGATTTCTTCCTTAAAAAAACCATTTTGTTGCGCGCGGTGGGTTTTTTGTTGGCTGTTAAAGGCAAACAAATCCTGATCTTCACGGCTGATATTGTAATCTTGTGCCACATTTTCTGCGGTTTCCGGCATGGAGTCGGTGCCGTACTGTTGTTGTAATTTCGGATTAATAAATCGCCAGCCAATGGTGGTATCAAAAACTTCCGGCTGTCGTGAAAAAGCCTGTTCCGGTTTGGCCATCACCCAAGGTGCCCGTGACATGGATTCCACACCACCGGCGATAATCACTTCAGCATCGCCACAGGCAATGGTTCTTGCAGCCATGGCAACCGCATCCAATCCAGAAGCACAGAGCCGATTAACGGTCACACCCGGTACAGTGGGTGAAAGTCCTGCCAAAAGTGCTGACATTTTGGCGACATTGCGGTTATCTTCACCAGCCTGATTAGCGCAACCGGCAATCACATCATCAATAACATCAATGGGTAACTGTGGGTTGTTTTGCATTAGACTCTTAATCACAAGCGCCAACATATCGTCAGGACGAACAGATGCCAAAGCACCACCAAAACGGCCGATGGGGGTTCTGATACCGTCACAAATGTAAACCGGTTTCATAGTTGTCTCCTGATATAAGGTGATAAACGGTAACGATCATCACCGAACCAATCTTGTAATTCAGTGAGTACAGAGGCCGAATTTTGCCATCCCATTTGTTGTGCATAGGCAATCAGTCCTTGGGGGTAATTGGTGCCGTAGCGCATGGCCAGATCAACATCATCGGCTGAAGCCACACCATTAAAAACGGCATCGGCGGCTTCATTAATCAACATTGACATGACTCTGGCATTAATCATACCCGGCGAGTCATCAGTGATAATAACTTCTTTTCCAATGTGTTGAAATAAGGCCGCAATGTGGTTTTTATCCCGTTCACTGACTTGTCGACTAAAACAGATATTAACCGCTTTGGCTTGTTGATAATCAAAAGACCAATCCACCAAACACACCGGTTTATTTAATTTTTGTGACAGGTTTTCAGCACAGTGACCAACGGTTTGAAATAACACCGTATCACCCACCTGGTTTAATCTGCCTGATTTGACACGGCATACATTTCCAATGGGTGCCAACAGCTGTTCAAAGGGATGTTTAGAATCCACCAGTTGAATCTCAGTAGGTAAGGTGTTTTGCTTTTTATAACAAACATTTAAATACGTTTCTTTATGTTGATTATACGAATAAAATCCCTGCCCTGACTTACGCCCAAGCAAGCCGGCTGCCACCATTTCCGACTGCAGCAAAGAAGGCCGATAACGGGGATCTTCATACATGGCATGATAAACCGTTTTACTAACCTGAAAATTGACATCAATACCTATCAGGTCCATTAAGCGAAACGGTCCCATGCGAAATCCGGCGGCA
>QQUO01000240.1 GCA_008501575.1 Pseudomonadota bacterium | reverse complement strand
TTAAGCACGGAGATTTACAACCATTGTCAAATTAATAAACGGCCACCTATTTACCCCCGGTTTTGCCCTGGCTTTTTTAGCGGGCTGTTTACCGATTTTGTGGTTGCCGGATGTTTTTAGCGGTGGTTTATTATTTTGCCTCAGTGTTCCGATTTGTATCGTTTTAAGTTATTTTTATCAAGGTTTAAGGAAATTATGCATTGCCTACATATTGGGCTTGCTTATGGTTTTAGTGGCTGCCAACAGTCAACTGCAACAACAAATTAATGCCGTTGAACAGCGTACTGTGGATGCTGTTATTATTGATTTGCCGGTGGTTGATACGCACAAAACCAGTTTCAAAATCCAAACGCGTGAGCAACAAACATTCCTTGTTAGTCATTACAGCGGATATCAAAACACCCTCACCGCTCAACAACTGCCTGATTACCAGCCGGGCCAATATTATCGTTTTGAATTATTAATCAAACCGCCCCACAGCACCGCCAATGGTGTTGGTTTTGATCGTGAACGTTGGTTATTTCGCCATGGCATTGATGGCATTGCTACCATACGACAAGCCCAGCAACTCGATACAATCAGATTACCACTCATTCAAGCCATTAAAGTCTATATAAATCAATGGCGCCAGCAAATTTCAAACCAATTGGATAATCATTTTGTAGACGAGCGCAGTAACGCCCTTATACATGCCTTGTCCATTGGTGATAAGAGTCGTTTTGAGCCACAGGATTACCGATTGTTTCAAGCCAGCGGAACCGCTCATTTAATCGCCATCTCCGGTTTACATATTGGTATGGTGGCCGCCATCGGCGCTGGCTTAGGTTGGCTATTATTCACACTTTTTCCACAACAACGACTACCTCGCCCACTGTTACAAGTTATCACCGGATTATCTTTTGCGCTAATTTATGCCGGCTTAGCCGGGTTTTCTGTATCAACCCAACGGGCACTCATCATGTTGGCCGTCTATGGTTTCTTTAAGTGGCGTCGCCGCAGTGCTTATGCCTGGGACGTGTGGTCCATCAGTTTATTATCGGTTTTAATTATTGATCCGCTGAATGTCCTGGATGCCGGTTTTTGGTTGTCTTTTTGGGCGGTGGCGGTCCTCATTCTGGCATTCCAAGGTCGCTCCTCGCAACACTCCAAATTGATTGATTTTATTAAAATTCAGTGGTTATTATTAATCGGCATGATGCCCTTGAGCTTATTACAATTTGGCAGTTTAAAGGTCTGGGCACCCTTGGTTAATTTAATGGTTATTCCAATCATGACGATACTAATGATTCCATTGTTATTATTGGTTCTGTTACTGGCAGGATTAAGCGGACATATCCCGGATTTTTTAATCCGCTATCTGAATATGATTTGTGATTTGTTCTGGGCACTGCTGGATCAATTTGCCGCTTTTGGTGGCAGCGCCTGGTCATGGCCAATCAACAGCAGTTTGTCCTTTGTTGTGTTAACTCTGGCGGCCATAATTTTGTTACTTCCACGGGCCCTACCACACCGTTATTGGGCTGTTTTATTAATTGCCATCGCCTTGTGGCCAAGTCAAACCAGTTTAGCGCCCGGTCAATTTAAAGCCGAGTTTTTAGACATCGGCCAAGGTACATCGGTGCTTATCAGCACCCAAAAGCACCATCTGCTGTATGACGTCGGCGCCCGATTTCCCAGTGGTTTTAATATGGCCGATGCCGTGGTATTACCACTTTTAAACCAACAACAAATAAAGCACTTGGATTCAGTTATTTTATCTCATAAAGACAATGACCACGCCGGTGCCTATGAACCCCTGTCACAAGCGATGAGCATCGGGCAAACCCTAAGCACCGATGGCCGCTTTATAGATTGCGTTGTCGGACAACAATGGCAATGGGATGGCGTTGACTTTATGGTGCTCAGCCCCTACAACATTCAACCCTACTTAAAAAACAACAGCTCTTGCGTGTTAAAAATAAGCACGCCACAAACATCGTTACTATTAACCGGTGACATTGAACAAGCGGTTGAATATCGCTTAACTCAACAACACCCAACAGAATTATCCGCCGATATCTTACTGATACCGCACCATGGCAGTAACACCTCGTCATCAGCTGAGTTTGTGGCCACTGTAAACCCAAAAATTGCCATCAACTCATCAGGTGCCTACAATCAATTTCAACACCCCACCGCTCAAGTTAAAAGGGTTTATGAAAATCTGAGTATTCCCATCTATGATACCCAACACAGTGGCCGCATTAGCTTAATAACTCCGCTTAATAGCCAAACCGAACCCACAATTGAACAATTCCGTCAACAACACCCCAAAATCTGGCGCAGATAGCCCCTGTTTTTGGATGTCCATGATAAAACCTGTTCTCTAAAAACACACCCGTATAATAAAGTTTAAGCAATTTTTATGGTGAAGCCGGTTGCGTAAACAATAATCATCATTGATACTATGGCAAATAATTTAAACCAGCCTATGGTATTTTTTATTGACACAATAATTCAATATTTTTATGGTTACTGAGCACATTATGCAAAATGTACACTGACAAAGTTACCTAAAAAAGCATGCCGCGCAATTTTGCAAAGGACCATTCTTTAGAACACTTAATGGCACTCGCCCAACAAGGTGAGCAGCAAGCTTACGCCCAAGTCTTTCATAAAATCACACCCATCTTACGCAGCTTTGTTGGTAAAAAACTAAACAGAATTGAAGACACCGAAGATGTTGTTCAAGAAATATTAATCTCCATACATCAAGCCAGTCACACTTATGACTCTGACCGCCCCTTTAAAGTATGGATGTTCAGCATCGCTCGTTATCGGCTTAACGATTATTTACGAACCATTTATGGCCTCAGAAAAAAAGGTATCGAAATTAACTTTGAAGATGAATCTTATGGCATATTGAGTAAAGAAAATGTAACCAAAACCCATGAAGACCAAGAATACCTAAATAAGATAATGCGCTCATTACCAGCAAAGCAGAGAAAAATAGTTACCATGATTAAAATTAATGGCTATAGCATACAGGAAACCGCCCTGGCCATGGATATGAGTGAATCTGCTGTTAAAGTCAGTGCCCACAGAGCCTATAAAATCCTGGCGCAAAGGGCCTTAGAGATTAAGGAAATCGAGGAACTGGAATAAATGAAAACTGAAAACCTTATTCAAAAGTTAATTGATGAAGGTCCCCAAAAACCCATGCCTCATCCAATAAAGCAAACCACCTATTGGTTATTAGGTATGATGTTTTATTTACTGATATTTTCCGGTTTTGCCGGGTTACGGGCTGACATTACTGAAAAATTTCTCAGCCTTCACTTTGTCATTGAACTGATATTGATTGTTACCATAGGAATCTTTTCTGCGTTATCAGCCTTTTGCCTTGCTCGCCCTGATGGTCAACAACTGCCCGGGCTGAAAATCGTGCCCTTTGCTTTAATCGTGATGTGGCTATTGCTTACTTTCAGCAGTTCCGGTGATCTAGTTAATGGCCAGAATCTTGTTCATTCGATATCGCTCAGGCAATTTGATTGCCCCTTGCACATTGCGTTATTTAGCCTACCACCGGGTATTGCATTGTTTTTGTTTGTACGAATGGGCGCAACAACGCAATTTTATTGGGCCGGTTCAATGGCCACCTTATCGGTCACATCCTTTGGCTATTTGTTGATGCGCCTGATTGAACCGAATGACAATCTCGCACATCTGATTATTTGGCACATATTACCCATCATGGTTATCTGCTTGTTTGGCATGATTATCGGCAAACTAATTTTAAAATGGCGCTAAATTTTCAATTCTTATCAGCCTTGACGATGACTCCTTATGTTGGTTAATCAAAAATATAAAAATAAGCCGCATTAAAAGCCACCTTGGTATACAACATATCCTTTCTATAAATGAATTAAAAAACCAACTTTGTATAAATAATCAATAAGGCGATGTTAAAAGAAGGCGTCCGGGCAATGCAACCGGCCAAAATCATTGACCAATTCAATAAATCAATGCCACTTTACAATTTACAAAAGTGATTCTTGACCACCACCGATTTATTTTATAAAGTATGCTTATTCGCATATGCGCATAAGCATACTATGAGTTTAGTTGATTTATTTAAGATCCTTTCAAATCCGGTGCGGTTACGCGCTTTGAATCTACTTGCTCAAAGATATCCTGATGCTTTGTGTGTCTGTGATTTCATGGCACTGCTGGACTGTTCACAAACCATGATTTCACGACATTTTAAACAATTCAGAGATTTAGGTCTGGTCACCACTGAGCAAAAAGATCAGTGGGTGCATTACCGATTAAATAAGGACATGCCCGCAAACCGTTGGGCATTATTACAAACATGCCTACAACAAGCGGCAGAAGAAACACCCTTTAACCAAGACATCATACGCTTAAAAAGCTTACGGGACCGCTGTTGATGAAAAAAAACATATTGTTTTTATGTACCGCCAACAGTTGTCGCTCACAAATGGCCGAGGCCTGGTTGCGACATTTAAAACCAACACAATTTAACGCCTACTCTGCCGGTATTGAACAACATGGACTGAACGCCATTGCGGTGCAAGTGATGGCTGAAGTCGGCATTGATATGAGCAACCACCATTCAAAAAGTCTGGATGATTTGGCAGACGTTCATTTTGATTTTGTCTTTACGGTCTGTTCTCATGCCCATGAAACCTGTCCTTATTTCCCCGGTTCTGCACAAGTCATTCACAAAGGCTTTGCTGACCCACCGAAGCTGGCAGAATCACTGTCTAAACAATCAGAAATATTGGATTGCTATCGACGGGTGCGTGATGATATCAAAACATTTGTTAACCACATTGAAACTTTTTTAATCTAACCGAGAATAATTGATGGGCTTATTTGAACGGTATTTATCTTTATGGGTGGCTATTTGCATCACCGTTGGTGTCACACTCGGCTATTATTTCCCGGGTATTTTCACCACCGTTGCTGCCATTGAATATGCTCATGTCAATTTGGTGATCGCAGTACTGATTTGGGTCATGATATACCCCATGATGGTTCAGGTTGACTTGTCGGCCATTAAGGACACCGGCAACAACCCCAAAGGATTGTTGCTGACGTTGATAATAAACTGGTTGCTTAAGCCTTTTAGCATGGCTGCTTTAGGGTATTTATTTTTCAAGGTGTTTTTTGTCGCTTGGGTGGATCCCGGCGATGCCACAGAATACATTGCCGGCATGATTTTGTTGGGTGTGGCGCCCTGCACAGCCATGGTATTTGTTTGGAGTCAGTTAACCAAAGGCAACCCGAACTTCACCCTGGTCCAGGTCTCCATCAACGATATTATTATGATCTTTGCCTTTGCACCCATTGCCGCCTTATTACTGGGTGTGACAGACATTCATGTGCCCTGGCAAACATTAACGGTGTCTGTGGTGCTGTATGTTTTACTGCCCATGGTGGCCGGCTGGCTGACACGAAAGCTGCTCAATAACCAAGTCGAGGGCTTGCTTAAAACATTAAAACCTTGGTCCATCATTGGTTTACTGGCTACTGTGATACTGCTGTTTGGTTTTCAGGCAAATAAAATCATTCATCAACCACTGGCCATTGTGTTAATTGCCATTCCGCTGCTCATTCAAACTTACGGCATCTTTTTTATCGCTTACTTTGTGGCTAAGAAAATGCGTTTACGTTATGACATTGCTGCACCGGCTTGTTTAATTGGCACTTCTAATTTCTTCGAATTGGCTGTGGCTGTGGCCATTTCATTATTTGGTTTAAACTCAGGTGCAGCTTTAGCCACTGTGGTCGGGGTTTTAGTAGAAGTACCGGTGATGTTATCCTTGGTGGCCTTTGCCAATCGTACCCAGCATTGGTTTGATTAATTACCTATTAATCTAGGACCAATTAAATAGTATTTAAATGACCCTTACACACTAAGGATAAGGGTCATTTTTTATTCAATAGCCCGCTGCCTGGCCATCTTTGCGACTCTCGGAAGCGCCCCAATAAACCCCATTGTCTGCTTTCATAATGGCCTGATAACCGCCGTAAGGGCCGTTGGCAAATTCAATTGTATGGCCTAATCGCATCAAACCGCGAATGGTGTCATAAGAAAAGCCACTTTCTAAATTCAAAACACCCCCATCTTTCATCACTTCATCGGTGGGCTGTGAAGAGCCGCTATGATGGATACGCGGGGCATCACCGGCGGCCTGGATATCCATGCCAAAATCAATCATATTAACCACAATTTGGGCATGACCCTGGGGTTGCATGGCACCGCCCATTAAACCAAAGCTCATATAAGGTTTATCATCTTTGCTGATAAAAGCCGGGATAATGGTGTGAAAAGGTCGTTTACCGCCTTCAAAAGCATTAACATGGTTTTTTTTCAATGAAAACATCTCGCCGCGATCCTGGAGCACAAAACCCAATCCCGGTGGCGTCATTCCTGAACCCATACCGCGGTAATTACTTTGTATCAATGACACCATATTACCGTCTTTATCGGCGGTGGTTAAATAAATGGTGTCACCGGCTTCAAGTGCCGGATTCCCGGCAGGATAAGATTTGGCGGCTTTGTTCAAATCAATTAATTTTGCCCTTTTGTTGGCATAGGGTTGACTGATAAGCTCTGTAACCGGAATGGCATTAAAAGCCGGATCGGCATAATACCTGGCACGATCTTCAAAGGCCAGCTTTTTGGCTTCGGTAAATAAATGAACGTACTCGGCTGAATCCAGTTGCATATCTCCAACTTTAAATTGTGACAGAATATTTAAAATTTGCAAAGCGGCAATACCTTGGCCGTTCGGTGGCAACTCCCAGACATCATAACCACGGTAATTTATACTCACCGGATCCACCCACTCACCCGAATGACTGGCCATATCCTCAAAACTGAGATGACCACCATTGGCTTGCATATAATCGGCGATGGTTTGTGCAATCTTGCCTTTATAAAACACATCGCGTCCCTCTTTAGCGATAAGCTTCAAGGTGTTGGCCAAATTCTGATTTTTCCAGATTTCACCTTCTTTCGGGGCCTTGCCATCACGCGTCATTTGTTCGGTAAAGCCGGGCCATTTATCAAGTATCGGCACCGAGCGGTTCCAATAATAGGCAATCAATTGCGACACCGGAAAGCCTTTTTCCGCATAATCAATGGTCGGTTGTAAAAGCTGATGCATCGGTAACTGCCCAAATCGTTGATGCAACATAAACCAGCCATCAACGGTACCGGGCACAGTCACCGGCAGTGGCCCATGCGACGGTATCTTGTCGTAGTTATTGTCTTTAAACCATTGTAGATTCAATGACTTGGGCGAACGTCCTGAACCATTTAAACCGTAGAGCTTTTTGCTTTTTGCATCCCAGACAATGGCAAAAATATCACCGCCGATACCATTACCGGTGGGTTCAACCAGACCCAATAAAGCATTGGCTGCTACCGCGGCATCAATGGCATTACCGCCTTCTCGCATAATTTGCAAAGCCAACTGAGTGGCCAATGGTTGTGAAGTCGCGGCCATGGCTTGTGTGGCGAGCACCGGTGAACGACTGGCATAGGTAGAACCACTGACGCGATC
Organism: Pseudomonadota bacterium; assembly: GCA_008501575.1. Classification (GTDB taxonomy): domain Bacteria; phylum Pseudomonadota; class Gammaproteobacteria; order Xanthomonadales; family Marinicellaceae; genus Marinicella. The sequence goes on along the minus strand of QQUO01000240.1, from coordinate 192 downwards.
CATGGCCAGGCTCAATGGACTTATTAACAATAAACAAAGCAGAATAAATTGTGGCATGGTTGGTGATGACTTGGTTGTTACGAATCATTATTGTAAAACATTATGTGGGTGCAGTGATTAAAAGAATTCCTCAACATTGCATTGTCATCAACAGAGTAATTGTGTTATAAGTTTATTAAAAAGATATAATCT
>QQUO01000214.1 GCA_008501575.1 Pseudomonadota bacterium | reverse complement strand
ATCGGATGGACCAAAAGCCATTTTAGTCAGCACGCGATGCAATAAATCAGGGGTGGTGGTTGCGGCCTTGTTACGGTTATTATCAACCCCAAATGTACGTTTTTTAGGGCTCATCGGTTGCGGGCGTTTGGTCAGTTTCTTTTGTTGTCCATAGCCAGGAACATGTCTTTGCTGCTTTTTATGGTGGGGTACAAAATCAATGGCCATAATCTATTCCGCTGTTGAATACACCCCATTAAACGCCAGTAACTGTTAAGAATTTGAGAAAAGCAGCACAATTTTTAGTGTTCAAAGTAATAAACGATGAAAAATAACCATTTTTTAACGACTGCCACAAGCCACGGCGATTCTTGCTAAAATGGTCAGCTTTTAAAAATTTCAGTTAAGCCATGACAAAATTTACCGGCAGTGACAATTATGTGGCCACCGATGATTTGCAATTAGCCGTCAATGCAGCCGTCACCTTACAACGGCCTTTACTCATTAAAGGTGAGCCGGGCACCGGCAAAACCATGTTGGCTGAAGAAGTGGCGGCGGCCATGGGCAAACAATTACTCAGCTGGCACATTAAATCCACCACCAAAGCGCAACAAGGCCTGTATGAATACGATGCGGTGTCGCGGCTACGGGATTCGCAATTGGGTGATGAAAAAGTTCATGACATCAAAAACTACATTAAACCCGGCAAGCTCTGGGAAGCCTTTACCAGTGATGAACAGGTGGTGTTACTGATTGATGAAATCGACAAGGCCGATATTGAGTTTCCCAATGATTTATTGGTGGAGCTCGATAAAATGCAGTTCAGTGTTTACGAAACCGGTGAAACCATCACCGCCAAGCAACGCCCGATTATTATTATCACCAGTAACAATGAAAAGGAGTTGCCCGATGCCTTCTTGCGCCGCTGTTTTTTCCATTACATCCGTTTTCCTGATAAGAAAACCATGCAGGCGATTATAAAGGTGCACTTTCCGGATTTAAAAAAGGACTTATTAAACGCCGCTTTAGAGACCTTTTTTGAAGTCCGCGAAATCCCTGGTTTAAAGAAAAGACCATCCACCTCGGAATTGATTGACTGGATTAAACTCTTGGTGGCCGATGACATTCCACTGGAAACCTTGCGCAATAAAAGCATTAAAGAGGCCATTCCGCCTTTATATGGTGCCTTGTTAAAAAACGAGCAAGATGTGGAAATGTTGCAAAAAATGGCTTTTATCATGCGCCGTGAAGGTTGACAGTTAAATGCTGATAGACTTTTTTTATACACTAAAAAAGGCCGGCTTACCGGTGACCGTGAAAGAATTGTTGACGCTGTTGGAAGCGCTGGACAAGCAGGTGGTATTTGGTTCGATTGATGATTTTTACCTGCTGAGCCGACTGTGTATGGTTAAAGACGAGCAACATTTTGATCGTTTTGATCAGGCCTTTGGGCATTATTTTCATAACCTGGAGATGGTGCAGGGTTTAGAGGAGTTTTTGATTCCCCATGATTGGCTCAATCCTGAATGGATGAATAATCTGACGGATGAAGAAAAAGCACAGATTGAGGCTTTGGGCGGTTTTGATAAACTGATGGAAACATTGAAAAAACGGCTGCAAGAACAGCAGAGCAAACATCAGGGCGGTAACAAATGGATTGGCACCGGTGGCACTTCACCTTTTGGTCATGGTGGTTATAACCCTGAAGGGGTACGCATCGGCGGGCCCGGTCGGCATCAAAGAGCGGCTAAAGTCTGGGAAAAACGCCAGTTTAAGAATTTAAGTGACGAAGTGGAGATCGGTACCCGTTCGATCAAGATGGCGTTGCGACATTTACGTCAGTTTGCCCGCACCGGTGCTGCTGAAGAGTTGGATTTAGATGACACCATCCGCTCAACCGCTAAAAATGCCGGTCTCTTGGATCTAAAAATGCGTCCGGAAAAACACAACGCCGTAAAATTGTTGATGTTCTTTGATGTGGGCGGTTCCATGGATTACCACATTGAACAGGTGGAGCAATTGTTCTCGGCGGCGCGCAGTGAATTTAAACACCTGGAGTACTATTATTTCCATAATTGTGTCTATGAACATTTGTGGCGCGATAACAGCCGTCGCTGGGACCAACCGTTGAATACCTATGATGTACTAAACACCTATGGTGAGGATTATCGCGTGATTTTCGTGGGTGATGCTGCCATGTCACCTTACGAGCTGACCCATGCCGGTGGCTCAGTGGAACATATGAACCAGGAAGCGGGTTTGGTGTGGTTACAGCGGTTATTGGACAAATGGTCGAAGCATGCCTGGTTGAACCCCATTCGACAAGACTATTGGGATTACACCCATTCAACCCAGATTTTAAAAAAAGTGTTGGATGGGCGCATGTACCCCATGACATTGTCAGGCATTGAAGCCATGGCTAAATCATTGTCGGCCTAGGCAGACTTTTCAGCGGCCTGGTTAAAAACCTTTTTTTGAAGCGAATAATGGTGATCGCCTTTCAGTGTGGCAGTGCCTTCTTCGGCAAAACCCAAACTGTCATGAAAAGCCAGCGATTTTTCATTGGGCGGATCCATGTGAATTTCGGCAAACATATAATCGATGTTATTTTTCTCCGCATAACGGAAAGCCCGCTGATAAAATTCACTGCCGATACCACGACCACGAAATTTATTGGCGACGGCCACCCGATCAACGTAAATAAAATTATCATAGCGCTTTTGAAACCAGCGAAAGTTTTCGCTTTCATAATCGGCATTGGATTTAACCAGCATAAAGAAACCGGCGAATTGGCCGTCTTCTTCAGCCACCAGTACGTAAGAATTGTCTTCATTGATGTTATCAAATTGACTGGCCGTCATGGGGCTTAATAATTCCACCAATTGTTCATTGAGTTTAAGGACTTTGTCTAAATCTTTTTCGCGTTGAAAAGCTCTGATTTCCATAAATAAGTTGTTTTTAGTTTGAATAAAAAGAAGGGTGATAATGTGTTAATCTGAAGCTGTTGCGATTAACAAGCGGCGTATTTTAGCATTTTTTAAGAAAAAAATAAAGAAATCAGGTGCTTAAAGGCGGTTTGTTAAAAATGAAGTGCTGATTTGCACATTTTTATGGATTGCTGATTATGGTGAAAAAATAATTTTAAAAGGTTGTTGTTGCCATTAAAATGAATTGCTCAGGCGATATAAGCAAATAATAGCGATGAAAAAATCAACAAAAGCGGTGTTGGCTGTGACGATAACGCTGGTGTCATTGATCAGTGTTTTGCCGGAACAAGGGAACTATTATGAAACGGCCATAAATTTAGTGGCCGATAATTATGCTGTACCTGCCGATGAATTGCACATGTTGTCAGGCAGCTATCAAAATTTTATGCTGTTTAAAACGGTTGAAGTGAAACTGCGAACAGCGCAATCTAAAACCATCCGGGCGGTGATGAAACAAACACCTTTTTCTGATTGGTCATTGAACACCTATACCGAGATAGATGAGTGATTGATTCATATGGCGTCGTGGTTAACGCTTCGGTTTTAGTGCAAACACATTTATAATGACGGCTTTCACATTGATTCCTGTCTATGAAAAGAGCCCAACAAGCCCTGGCTAAACTGAAAGCCGGTAACCAACGATTTATTGATGAACATCAAAGTCCCAGTGGCGAAATCAGCGGACAAAAACGCATGGAACTCACTGAAGGACAGGCACCTTTTGCGGTTATTTTAGGCTGTTCGGATTCACGGGCACCGGCAGAGTTGGTGTTTGATCAGGGTTTGGGCGATTTATTTGTGATTCGGGTGGCCGGTAATATTGTGGCACCATCCCTAATCGGCAGTATTGAGTTCGCGGTGGCTGAATTTGGCACGCCGCTGGTGGTGGTCATGGGTCATACTGAATGTGGTGCAGTCACCGCCACCTTAAATGACATTAAACAACCCGGTGCGGTTTCTCATCATATCCAATCCATTGTTCGTCGCATTAAACCTGCGGTAATACCATTAATGGACTTGGCCGGTGTGGATAATGTCACCGTTTCACAAGCGGTGAAAGCCAATGTCTTAAAATCTGTGGATCAGTTGTTGGCTTCATCGGATATTTTAGAAGATGCTTTGGGTTCAGGAAAACTGGAAATCGTCGGCGCCTGTTATAACATTTCCACTGGTGTGGTTGAATTTTACGACCAATAAAATTTACACAAGCTGTTGTAAGATTAAATCACTGTTCAAAAAACCAGTTTCGCTTAAAGTGATTTCATGTTCGGATAATTGATACCAGGATTCAGGTACCAACGTGGTGAACAACTGTTTTAATTGTTGGCTTGGTAATCCGGTGCGTTTGTTAAAGCGATCAAATGGCAGGGTTTCTTTTAGTCTTAAGTGATTCAGCAAAAACTCAAAGATTAAGTCGTCACTTGATAAGGTTTTGTGTTCCATAACGCGCTTGGCTTCGCGAATGTTATTTAAGTACATTTGTGGGTGTTTTTGCTTCACCAGTCGGATAATTTCACTGTTATGACCCCGGGTAATTTTACTGTGGGCACCGGCACCAATGCCTAAATAATCACCAAAGCGCCAATAATTAAGGTTATGTTCGGACGGGTTATTGTCACCGGCATAGGCAGACACTTCATATTGCTTGTAACCGGCTGTGGAGAGTATTTCCTGGCCTTGAAAGTACATGTCTTGTTGCACGCCTTCATCGGGAATACCCGGCGGCGGTTTGACTGCAAATAACGTGTTGAGCTCTAAAGTCAGCTGGTAATAAGACACATGCGGCGGTTGTAAATCCATCAGGGCATTTAAGTCATCCCGGGCACTTGAGAGGGTTTGATCAGGCAAGGCAAACATCAAATCCGTATTAAAATTAGTAAAGCCCGCTTGTTGGGCTTTTGAAATGGCGTTAATTGCTTGTTTGGCATCATGAATACGCCCCAACACTTTGAGTTTGTTATTGTCCAAAGATTGCACACCGAAAGACAGGCGATTAATGCCGGCTTGTCGATAAGCACTTAAATCATCAAATTCCTGACTACCGGGATTCACTTCCATGGTGATTTCTGCATCCGGACGGATTGCTAGCAAAGCACGGATACCACTGAGCAGACGTTGCATGGCCTGAGCTGAAAATAAACTCGGCGTACCGCCACCCATAAAAATGGTGTTAATGGTGCGGCCCCAAATCAGCGGTAAATCCTGTTCCAAATCTGCCAGCAAGGCATCCACATATTCAGTCTCGTTTAAGTTACTTTTTAACTGATGGGAATTAAAATCACAATAAGGGCATTTTTGAACGCACCAGGGAAAGTGAATATAAAGACTGAGTTTAGGTGGTGTCAGCATCAGGGATTAATGATGTTGTCCAAAATAATTCTTAACTGTTGTACCGCCTGACCCCGGTGGGACAGGTACATTTTATCTGCCGGTGATAATTGGGCTGCGGTACATTTTAATTCAGGTAAATAAAAAATCGGATCATAACCAAAGCCACCCTCTCCGCTTGGTTGAGTGCTGATTTCGCCATACCAGCGACCTTCGGCAATCACAGGCGCCGGATCGTCGGCTTGTTGCATCAGCACCAGGCAACAATAGAAATAGGCATGACGCTGCTGGCTATTGTGCAGGGCTTTTAACAGTTTTGCATTGTTGTCTTTGTCATTGGCATCATCACCGGCGTAGCGTGCAGAATAAACCCCGGGTTCACCATTCAGTGATGGCACAATCAGTCCGGAATCATCGGCCAGAGTCGGTAAACCGCTTAACCCGGCGGCATGACGGGCTTTAATAATGGCATTTTCAACAAAAGTGGTGCCGGTTTCGGCGACATCATAGGCGCTGTCTTTGGGTTGTAACTGTAAGGTAAAACCAGAATCAGCAAAAGCCAAAGTCAGTTCTTTGAGCTTGCCGGCATTACCACTGGCTAACAGCAGCGGCTTGTTGCTTGCCTTGATCATGTCTGGTTAAGGATGGCTTGTTGTTGCGCATGTAACAGCTGACGAATGCCACCTTCGGCCAAATCCAGTAACTGATTCAGTTCATCACGGCGAAAAGCGTGACCTTCAGCGGTACCCTGAACCTCAATAAAATGACCGCCATCATTCATGACCACATTCATATCGGTTTCGGCTTGCGAGTCTTCTGGATAATCTAAATCCAATACCGCCTCATTGTTATAAATGCCCACCGACACCGCAGCCACTGAACCATATAAAGGGTTTTTTTTGATGGTATTGGCCTGTAATAAAGTTTCCACCGCATCATACAAGGCCACATAGGCACCGGTAATGGCCACGGTGCGGGTGCCGCCATCGGCTTGAATGACATCACAATCCACCGTTATCACCCGTTCACCCAAAGCGGATAAATCAACCACAGCACGCAACGAGCGGCCGATTAAACGTTGAATTTCTAAGGTGCGTCCGCCTTGTTTACCGCGCGCCGCTTCCCGACCATTTCGGGTATTGGTGGCCCGTGGTAACATGCCATACTCTGCCGTGACCCAGCCCTGACCCTTCCCCCGTAACCAGGGTGGCACCCGATCCTCGACACTGGCATTACACAATACTTTGGTGTTGCCGCAAGAAATCATCACGGACCCTTCCGCATGCATGGTGTAATTCCGTTCAATACGGATCGGCCGTAATTCATCGTTGCTTCGTTTGGATGGGCGCATAAGTAATTTATTTTAAAAAAAGAGTGTCATTTTAACACTCTAAAGAAATTCTTTTGGCACAAACCACAACGTACTCTAATTTTCAGCTACCTTTAAAGCTCCGCTGTCGCGACTTTTTTGTACTGCCCTCGTGGGCCCTTCGACCTTCCCAACAATGAGATTTATATTTAATCATTTCAGATTAAAGTAAGTAATGATTAAGTTATAAATTTACCTCATTGTGGATTATACAAGGGCCCACGAGGGCAGCCCGAATACGTCGCTGTGGTGGCGTATTGGATTCATTAGGAACAATCACAATCTGTCCAAATAATTCTCGCCACCCAATTGCTTCACTTGCTGTTTGATCCAGCGGGCGCGTTTCTTCATGTAATCAGAAGGTGGTTGAATGGCGTATCTTTTTGGGGCAGGTAAACGGGCGGCCAACAAAGCGGATTGATGTGCGCTTAGAGATGCGGCCGCCACCCCAAAAATGGATTGGGCAGCGGCTTCAGCGCCATAAATGCCATCACCGAATTCGACCGCATTCAAATAGAGTTCAAGTATACGCCGTTTGGGAATCAAAACCTCGATGGCGGCAGTGAAATAAACCTCAAGACCCTTACGTACCCAGCTGCGGCCCGACCATAGAAACAGATTTTTGGCCAGTTGTTGGCTGATGGTGCTGGCGCCGCGCATTTTTTGGCCGTTCTGACGATCTTCAAGGACTTGCTCAATGGCCGCCAAGTCAAAACCCCAATGATCGGCAAATTTTTGATCCTCAGCGGCGATAACGGACATCGGCAGCGAGGGTGCAATGTCTGTTATGTTACGCCATTCATAACTTAACTCAATGGAGTCGTGCTCTTCACTGTATAGTCTTTGCAACATAAAAGACGTGGTCGGTGGATTAAACCAGCGCAGCGACAGCACCAATGACACAGTGATGAAAAACCAAACCAATACGAGTCTGACAAGCCAGCGCCTGGTTGTTGATAATAAGCTGCGTTTTTTGGTTTTTTTCATCTTATTAAACGTTTTATTCGGTTAATGGGTGCCCTCAATAGACTGACCTTCCGGTGCTTAAGTGCCAATCTAAATGCGATTTACTGGTGCGAATGGTGTGACCTATTGTACAAATTCTCAGGGTTTCGTGTAGGTTTTGTCTATACCTTTTGCTTGAGGCATTATTTTTGCGTGTCGAAATTAATTGTCTTGGCTCAAAACTTTTTTTGTCTCAAGAAATC
>QQUO01000094.1 GCA_008501575.1 Pseudomonadota bacterium | reverse complement strand
CCCAGGCTGGTCCAATTATCCTGGATTAACTCATGGCGCCCGTGAATTACTGGAACATTTTGCCAGTGATGAATTGCAAGCCAAAGTATTGCCAAAAATAACCACCGGCGAGTGGTCAGGCACCATGTGCTTAACTGAGCCCCAATGTGGCACAGATTTGGGTATGGTCGCAACTGCTGCTAAACCGGCTGCTGACGGCAGTTATCGAATTTCAGGCACCAAGATTTTTATCACCTCCGGTGAACAAGATTTAACGGATAATATTCTACACTTGGTGCTGGCACGCTTACCGGATGCACCTGCAGGCACCAAAGGCATCTCTTTATTTTTAGTGCCTAAGTTTTTAATCAATGAAGATTTAAGCATCGGTGATCGCAATGGCGTGGCCGCAGCCAGTATTGAGCATAAGATGGGATTAAACAGTTCCGCCACTTGTGTCATGAATTTTGATGATGCCAAGGGTTATTTGATCGGTGAACCCAATCAAGGTTTAAAAATCATGTTCACCATGATGAATGGTGCCCGATTAAACACCGGTATTCAAGGTTTGGCGGCCACCCAGGCTTCCTATCAAAATGCTTTGGCATATGCCAAAGAGCGTTTGCAAATGCGTGCCGCGGATGGCCCCAAGTACCCCAATAAACCGGCTGATCCCATTATTGTGCATCCTGATGTTCGGCGCATGTTATTGACCCAAAAAGCCTTTGCAGAAGGCAATCGGGCCATGGCTTATTACGCCGGGCAACAATTGGAAGTCATTAAGCATTCAAGTGATGACCAGGAGGTCCAAAAAGCGGAGCAATTGTTGGCCTTTTTAATTCCCATTATTAAGGGCTTTATCACTGAAACGGCATTAGAAGCCACCAGCTATGGTGTCCAAGTATTTGGTGGTCACGGTTATATTAAGGAACATGGTCAAGAGCAATGGTATCGTGATGCCCGTATTTTCACTTTATATGAAGGCACCACCGGTATTCAGGCATTGGATTTAGCGGGTCGTAAGCTCATGTATTTACAGAAAGGTCAAATTGGCATAATGGCGGACATTATCCAGGAATTTATTGATAGTCATGACACGCCACATAATGAATCCTTACAAAAAGCTTTGGATGCATGGCACGACATCACCGGTTTCGTGGCCAAATCAGCGATGCAAGATGCCAATGAAATTGGTGCAGCTTCGGTGGATTACCTGATGATGTCAGGTTATGTTGTCCTTGCATATTTTTGGGCGCGATTGCATAATTCAGCAGAGCACAACAAAGGTCAGCTCGGCGCCGATTTTTATGCAGGCAAACAAAAAACCGCGGCATTTTATTTTGCAAAAATACTGCCAAGGATTGAAAGCTGTCAGGCAAGCATCCGTTCCGGGGCTGATTCTTTGATGAATATTCAGGAATCAGAATTTTAATGAGCCAGATTGAGTATATCTAAAAAACAAGTAATTACATTATCAACTTGGGTACTGTTGCTGTTGACGGTGGTGTTGTGGGGACAATTTTTATTATTTCCCAAGCACCGTGGCACCACCATTGAATCAGCAACAGCACCACCCACCTTAGTGCCCCAGGTTAACACTCGGCCAGCTGTTTCCACTTACCATTTATTTGGTTCATCGAATACCACAGAAACCCCATTGAATGCCGCTTTGGCAGGAGAAACCGGATTGGATTTAATCATCACCGGTACTTTTGCCAGTAATACTCAGCAACGTGGCCATGCATATATCCGACAACCCGGCGGTGATGAAAAAATGTTCCAGGTGGGGGATCAGGTCTTCAATGTCGCTAAATTAAGTGCTGTTTATCCAGATTATGTGTTGCTGTCGCGTAACGGCCGACAGGAAAAGCTGACATTATCCAAAAATCGATTACAATCTAATCGAACAGGCACCAGCCAATCAAATCAGCCCCAATCTCAAGTGCCTGACACGGAATATAATCAACCGTTTACATCCGGTGCAGAGAACTGGCAAGAGGCCCTAAATCAAACTAAATTTGATGCCAATAAAATCGCCAGATTAGCCGGCCACGTCAGTGTGGTTAGAGACAATGGCGGGCAAATTGCCGGCTTAAAAGTATCGGCATTAAGTGCCAATGATGCCTTAATGCGTCAAGGATTACAGAGTAATGATCGCATTATCGCTGTCAATGGTGTGGCCATCGCCAGCAATAACCTATTCACCATTAAACAACAACTTGAACAAGGGGAGCGCGCCACTGTGACCGTTAACCGCAATGGTCGAGAAATCAGCCTTAACCTCAATTTATCTGAGTTTCAACAATGACAAAATCAACCGCAATTTTAGTGCTAATCATGGCTGCCATATTCAGTTTCAATGCATCCATGGCACAACAAACCGAGCAAAAACAAAGCCATACCCTGAACTTACAAGACACGGATATTCGGTTATTGGTTGAGACCATCAGTGATATGACGGGTAAGAATTTTGTTGTGGATCCGGAAGTGCAGGGCAAAATAACCGTTATTTCCAGCCAACCCATCCCGGAAGATGAGGTCTATGATCTGTTTTTATCGGTATTAAGTGTGAATGGCTTTACCACCGAAGAACAAGGCAATGTGATTAAAATCATACCGGTGGGTAAAAGTAATCCCATGTATGCAAAAGGTGATGGCCATCCCGATGACATGATGACCCGCATTTTTCGTGTTGAACACATGGCTGTGGACGATGTTATGCAGGTGATTAAATCAATTAACCCGAAATCAAAAGTTATCGCCAATGCCGATGGCAATATGTTGATTGTGTCTGATAAGCGCAGTCACTTGGATAAAATGCAAGAATTGATTGATGGTATCGATTTGCAATCGGATAGTGCCATTGAATTAATCGCCTTACAATATGCCAATGCCCAGGATGTGGCCGACACCTTAAGCCAATTACTGGATACCGGAAATAATTTAGGACCACAGACTAAAATAGTGGCCGATAACCGCACCAACACGGTGGTGATTAGTGCCAATCCGGCCTTGAAAAACAAAATTCTATCGATTGTCAACGAATTGGATCAACCATTAACCACCAACACCCAAGCTCAGGTGGTTTACCTGAAATATGCTTCGGCTGAAACCCTGGTGCCGATTTTAGAAACACTGGCCAACAGTCAGCAAAGTGAAGACAGTAATAATAACATCAGTATTCAGGCTCATAATGAAACCAATTCTCTGGTTATTAAAGCCCCACCGGCGGTCTATCGAAATGTTCAAGAAGCCATCAGTAAACTCGATATTCGCCGTCAGCAGGTGTTGGTGGAAGCCATTATCGCCGAAGTTTCGGTGGACAATTCCAAAGAATTGGGGGTTGATTGGTATGCACCGATTGCCGGTGACGGCGATGATGGTCTGGTCGGTGGTTCTTTCACCGGCAGTCAGCTACCCAATTTAAATGCTGATGATCCTTTGGATGTGTTTGGTAGTTTGTTATCAGGAGGTTTAAATTTAGGTTACTTAAATTTCGGCATTGGCAATGACGGGGAAAATCAATTTAAATTTGGCGGTTTATTACGCGCCATCAGCACCAATGGTAATAACAACATTCTATCAACACCCTCGGTGGTGACATTAAATCATCAAGAAGCGTCCTTGTCTGTGGGTCAAGAAGTGCCCTTTGTCACCGGACAGTATTCGGCCACCGGTAATGCTGACAGCACAGGGTCGCCCAATCCTTTTACCACCATTCAGCGTGAAGATGTCGGTTTATCGTTAACCGTGACACCGCACATTAATGAAGGTGGACAAATCGTGGTGGATATTGCCCAGGAAATATCCAGCATTGACCCCAATGCCACCACAGCGGTCGATATTGTCACCAAAAAACGCACCTTAAAAACCTCGGTGATGATTCCCGATAATTCTATTTTAGTGTTGGGCGGCTTAATTGATGACTCGGTGCAAGAGAGTATTAAAAAGGTGCCTTTATTGGGTGATATTCCCTTAATTCGAAACTTATTTAGAACCAAAAAACGCACCCGGGTAAAACGCAATTTGATGATCTTTATTCATCCCCAGATTATGCACACCGATGCCCACCAGGAAGCCATCAGTCGGCAGCGCTATGAAGACATCCGCAAGCAACAGCTACAGGAAATCAAACCGGAAACATTCCGTCGTGGTGAACCGGAGTTACCACCTTTAAAGGATCACAACAGTGATGGTCCCAAATAATTGCAATGATGATGTCGATTGAATTACCCAGTTATCGTTTTGCAAAAAATCGTGGTGCCACCATCTGGCAACAGGATGACGCCGGTGTTTTAACATTGGCGGTGTCTGAAAAAGCCAACCCGGCCGCCATTGCCGAATTACAAAGGCTGTCAGACCAGCCGGTCAAACTTAAATTTTTGAGCGAAGCGGAATACCGCAAAGCGATTCAAAAAATTTACCACCACCAACAGTCCATGACCGAAGATGTGGTGGCGGATTTGGACAGCAGTGAATCAGAACTGGCGCAAGTGGCTGAAGTGCTGGCTGAGCCCGAAGATTTATTAGAAAGCAAAGATGACGCGCCCATTATTCGTCTGATTAATGCCTTATTGGCTGATGCCGTGAAAATGGGGGCATCAGATATTCATGTGGAACCCGGTGAGCAACAACTGTCCATCCGTTATCGAGTCGATGGTGTATTACAAGAAGTGCTGACACCGGATCGGGCCTTGGCCGGTTTAATTGCCTCTCGCATTAAAATTATGTCGAAATTGGAGATTGCCGAAAAGCGCCTGCCTCAAGATGGCCGCATTTCATTGAAAATTGCCGGTCATCCCATTGATGTCCGGGTGTCCACCATTCCCGGTGCCTTTGGGGAACGCATCGTGATGCGATTATTGGACAAACAAACCGGTCAATTGTCCTTGAAACAACTGGGCATGAACGACACCCATTTGGCACAAATGCAGCAATTGTTGCAGTTACCCCATGGTATTGTTTTGGTCACCGGTCCCACCGGCTCGGGAAAAACCACCACTTTATATGCCGCGTTAGAGGCTTTGAACGAGCGCTCGCGCAACATCATGACCATCGAAGACCCCATTGAATACCATTTAGACGGTATCAGTCAAACCCAAGTCAATAACCGGATTGACATGAGTTTTGCCCGCGGTTTACGGGCCATTTTAAGACAGGATCCCGATGTTATTATGATTGGTGAGATTCGTGATTTAGAAACTGCCGAAATTGCCATTCAGGCCAGTTTAACCGGTCATTTGGTGTTTTCCACCTTGCACACCAACACCGCCATTGGTGCGGTGACGCGTTTGATTGATATGGGTGTGCCACCTTTTTTATTGGCTTCTTCAGTGAAAGCCATGATTGCACAGCGGTTGGTCAGGCGACTCAACCCGCAACATCGTATCCAACAGAGACTCACCCGGCAAAGTCGTGAAGCTTTGGGTTTACCGGCAGATGTTTCGTTTATTTATCAAGCCGATGACCAATTGCCGGTACAACAGGCTTACAGTGGCCGAATCGGAATTTATGAAATAATTACCATGACTGAAGGCCTAAAACAGTTAATCCATCAGCAGAACAATGAAAGTGAATTGGCGGCCGAAGCCCATCAATATTTTGCGCCAATGGCGGTAGATGCACGTGAAAAATTATTGGCAGGCATCACCTCGGCAGATGAAATTATGCGGGTCTTAAGTGACTAACCATGGAGGCATTTGAATACATATCCTTAGATGGCACGGGTCGCACTAAAAAGGGTATTATCCAAGCCGATAACGCCAAACAAGCCAGACAATTATTACGCGCACAAAAACTCACACCGATTGAAATACAACAGGTAATTGAACGACCCATTGCCGGTGGTGACCAACGGCGTTTTCGGATACGTTTTAAAAAGAATGAGTTACCTTTAATCATCCGGCAACTGGCAACCTTGGTGGAAGCGGGCTTGCCCATTGATGATGCCTTGTTGACTTTACAAGAACAAAGCGACCACCGGAACACCGAACGCATATTATCGACCCTGCATGCCAAAGTTATGGAAGGTCAGTCCCTGGCATATGCCATGCGTTTGTTCCCCAAGGCTTTTGATGAACTGGTGGCCACCAGTGTCGAAGCCGGTGAACAAGCGGGGCAACTGGCTGAAGTGTTACTGCAGTTGGCAGATTATTTAGAAACCCGGGAAACCCTGGGCAAAAAATCCTTATCGGCCTTGGTATATCCCATGATTCTGATTGTTACCGCGATTGCGGTGGTGGCCGGTTTAATGGTCTATATTGTGCCCAAAGTAATTGATGTGTTTGCATCAGCCAATGTCGTCCTACCTTTGATGACCCGAGTGTTGATTGCCATGAGTCATTTTTTAAGCCACTATGGCTGGCTGTTACTATTAATTCTGGCGTTATTAATATTGGCCTTTATAACAGCCTTACAAAAACCTGAGTTTAAGCTGCGCTGGCATGGCTTCGTCCTTAAACTCCCCGTGTTTGGATCCTTGTCACGAACCGCACAAAGTGCCCGATTTACCCGCACTTTAGGGATATTGACCCACAGTGCGGTACCGATTGTGTCTGCCCTGTCACTGGCTTCACAAGTGGTGCGCAATGAAGTCATGAAACGTGCTTGTCAACAGGTGGCATCTGCCGTAAGAGAAGGGTCCTCAGTGGCCGGTGCCATGCGATCTGTGGGGGAGTTTCCCTCACTCACGGTGAAATTGGTTCATTCGGGTGAGCAAAGCGGGCGCTTAAGTGATATGCTAAATCGCATTGCCATGGTGCAAGAACGGGATGTGGAAAGTAAACTCACCACTTTGACCAATGCCATTCAGCCCTTGGCCATTTTGTTTGTGGGTTTGATGGTTTTATTTATTGTGTTGGCCATGTTATTACCCATTTTCCAAATCAACACCTTACTTAATTAAGCCATGATTAGCTTTAACCGTGTCAGCAAATCCTACGGTAAACACAACAAAGCGCTGGCCGATGTCAGTTTTGATGTGGATGGCGGAGAAATGCTGTTTTTAACCGGTCATTCGGGGGCCGGTAAAACGTCAATATTAAAATTGATTATGCGCATCGTAACCATTTCCTATGGCCAAGCTGAGGTGAATGGTTATAATTTACGACAATTGTCAGATACCCAACTACCCCAGTATCGCCGAGATTTGGGGATGATTTTTCAAGATCATCGGTTATTGGAGAATCGCACCATTTTAGACAATGTGGCCATGTCCATGTGGTTGCGTGGTTACACCGTTAAAGACAGTCGAAAACAGGCCCGAGTTATCTTGGGGCAAGTGGGTTTGGCCGAAAAAACCCGGTTTTATCCCAGCCAACTGTCCAGCGGCCAACAACAACGGGTCGGCATTGCCCGCGCCATTATTTCTAAACCGGCAATTTTACTGGCGGATGAACCCACCGGTAATTTAGACCCGGACTTATCCTTGGAATTAATGGATTTATTTATGCGCATCAATGCCGGCGGCACCACCGTAATCATCGCATCCCATGATTTAATTTTGATTAAACGTTTGCGTAAACGGGTGTTGGTACTGGATTCGGGACGCCTGATTGATGACTATCGACCAACATGAACCAGCCTATCGCCAATCAACCCAATGCATTAAAACGGTGGTATCGTGGCCATGGCCGAGCCCTTGTCGGTGGTTGGCGGATGCCGATGCACACACCTTACAGCAGTTTATTTACAGTGATTACCCTGGCCATTTGTTTTTATTTGCCGCTTTTAATGTGGACTTTGTGGCAAAATTTTGACGGCATTCAACAGCAATGGCAAAACCAGGGTAGTGTGGCGGTATTTTTAAAACCCAATGTCGGTGAGCAGCAACGGCAAGCATTGCAACAGGAACTGTCGCAAAAAAAATTGATTTCAGAAGTGACTTTGGTGGCCAAGCA
>QQUO01000190.1 GCA_008501575.1 Pseudomonadota bacterium | reverse complement strand
CCTCGGCACCCTTACTGGCAGAATATTTAATGGCGATGATCAGGGGTCAACCTTTGCCCTTAGAACAAGATTTAGTTAAGATACTTCACCCCAATCGATTTTTATACCGTCAACTTAAAAAAGCGCCACTTTAAACGCTGCGGAGAAAATTTATGAGTGCATACAAAATTTCACATGTGGCCGTTTACTGCAGCTCAAGTAACAACATTGACGACCACTATTTTACCGCTGCGGATGAATTGGGCACACAAATGGCCACGAAACAATGGACCTTGGTTTATGGCGGTGGCGGCACCGGTTTAATGGGGCAAGTGGCCACATCCTTACAAAAACATGGTGGCAGGACCCTGGGTATTACGCCGGAATTATTAAAAATTGATGCCCTGATAAACACCCGGGATGATGAGCAGATTATTACCCACGACATGGCCACCCGCAAAAATAAAATGGTTGAAGTGGCGGATGCCTTTGTGGCTTTACCCGGCGGCTTTGGTACTTTAGAGGAGTTGTTCGAAGTGATGACATTGAAACAACTCGGGTTTCACAACAAACCCATAGTTATTGCCAACTTTCATGGTTATTACGATAAGCTGTTGGGCTTTTTTGAGGAATTGTATGCCCAAAAATTCAGCAAACAAACCTACCGTCAGCTTTATAATATTGCCAGTAATACCGACAGCATTATTGATTACTTAGTGCATTACGTACCACCTGATTTAGACAAACACTGGTTTGTGTAATACTTAGGTTCTCTGTTCGTTCCAATAATAACTGTCCGGGTATTGTCGTTCCCCAAAAATGGCCGTGCCGACCCGAATAATGGTGGCACCTTCTTCAATGGCAATTTCTAAATCACCACTCATGCCCATGGATAACTCAGCCATTTCTACACCTGGAATTTGTTGGGACTCGATTTCCTGCCGAATTGAAACCAGGCGTTGAAAACAAGCCCGTACTTTGTCCTTATCAGCAGAAAACAAACCAATGGTCATCAGTCCTTTAATGTGGATACGATCAAATTCACTGATTTTTTTAACCAGATCCAGGGCCTGTTCCGGTTTGACCCCAAATTTACTGTCTTCATAAGAGGTATTCACCTGAACCAATATGTCCATATGCTTATCTTCAAAAAGCAATCGGTTTTGTAATTTCTTCGCCAAAGACGGGCGATCAACTGATTGAATACAATCGGCCCAGCGCAACACCTGTTTAATCTTATTACTTTGTAAATGACCAATAAAATGGACCTCAGGATGAGGTTGGCTTAATTTGGGGCATTTTTGTTCCAGCTCCTGGACTCTGTTTTCACCCATCAAAGGCTTGTCCATTAACGACAAGGCGTGTTCAATGCGTGGCACATCGACGGTTTTGCTGGCCAGTAATAAACGCACAGTGTTCGGGTTGCGTTTTGCCTTGCTACAAGCCTGCTTAATACGATCAGTAATCACAGCCATGTTGTGGGCGATGTCAGATTTACTTTGTTCAATCATGACCGCATAAAACTTGTCGTAACACAACGGCTTGGTTATGCTGTTCGTCTTTGGCACCGTAGAGCAGCGTCACCCGTTTATTTTTGGCAATATCAAGCAATTCATCAAGCTTCGCTTCACAGCCCTGCAATTCCTTTTTATATTTTTGCGCGAATTCTTCAAACTTATCGGGGTCATGGTCAAACCATTTTCTTAAATCATCCGAAGGTGCCAAATCTTTACACCAATCATCCAACTTCGCCACATCTTTACTGACACCACGCGGCCAAAGACGGTCCACCAGAACCCGGTGGCCGTCTCTATTCGCTGCATCTTCATAAATCCGTTTTATAACAATATCCGGCTTGCCCATAAATTAAGCGTCTTTCAAGAAATCTCGCAGTACATATTGCAAAATACCACCATGTTGGTAGTAAGCGATTTCAATCTCAGAATCTAACCGTGCCACGGCATTAAAGTTAACCGTTTCACCATTGTCTTTAACGGCTTTAACAGTCACTTCTTTGTGCGGTTTCAGACCTTCGGCAATTCCGGTAATGGTAAATGTTTCAGTGCCATCTAAACCTAAACTGGCGGCATTTTCACCGTCTTTGTACTGCAGGGGCATCACGCCCATGCCGACCAGGTTGCTGCGATGAATACGCTCATAACTATCCACCAGGACAGCCTTGATACCTAATAAAGCAGTGCCTTTGGCAGCCCAATCACGGGAAGAGCCACTGCCATATTCAGTACCGGCTAAAACCACCAGCGGGGTATTGTCTTCACGGTATTTTTGCGCCGCATCATAGACCGTCATTTCCTCACCGGTTGGTAAGTATTTGGTGATGCCGCCTTCAGTTTCTACCAGTTCATTTTTAATACGCACGTTTGCAAAGGTACCCCGCACCATGACTTCATCATTGCCACGTCTGGAGCCGTAGGAGTTAAAATCAGCCGGATCCACGCCTTTACTCATAAGGTATTGACCCGCTGCAGAGTCAGCTGAAAATGAGCCTGCCGGAGAAATATGGTCAGTGGAGGTACTGTCACCTAACTTCAATAAGGCCCGTGCACCCTTAATGTCCTGTAAAGCCGGTGCTTGCTCTGATATATCTTTAAAGAAGGGGATTTCTTGCACGTAGGTGGATTTATCTTCCCATTTATACAAGCTGCCTTCAGCCACCGGTAATTGCTGCCAAATTTCATTGCCGGCGAATATCTCACCGTAGTTTTTGGCAAAGTCTTTTGGTGTTAATACCTCGGCCATAATGGCGTTAATTTCATCATCACTGGGCCAGATATCTTTTAGGAAAACCGGATCCTCATTTTTATCATAACTTAAGGGTTCTTTTTCCATGTCAATATCGACTCGACCGGCAATCGCAAAAGCCACCACCAGCATCGGCGACATTAAAAAGTTCATTTTCACCAAGGGGTGAATACGCGCTTCAAAGTTTCGATTACCCGATAACACCGAAGTTGCAACCATGTCATATTGCTTCACGGCTTGTTCCACTGCCGGTAACAAAGGTCCTGAGTTACCGATACAGGAAGTACAACCATAACCCACAAGGTGAAATTGTAAGGCTTCAAAATCACGCATTAAATCAGCTTTATTGAGGTAGTCGGTAACCACTTTTGAACCCGGTGCCAAAGAGGTCTTCACCCAAGGTTTGACATCAATGCCGCGTTTACGGGCATTGCGTGCAATCAAACCGGCACCGATCATCACAAACGGGTTGGAGGTATTGGTACAGGAGGTAATGGCAGCGATCGCGATGGAACCGTCGGAAAACTTATATTTAACCCGGTCTTGCTCGATCCAGACACTTTTTAGACCATTTTCTGTTTTTTTACCGTGAAGTTTATCTTGCAGATTACTGGTGTCGTGGCTCTCAATAGGCTGAGCACCACCTTCTTCCTGAAATCGCGTTTTCATTTCCTCAATGGTTTCCCGGTCTTTTTGCTCAATATATGAACGACCAAAACCACCATGTAATAAATCACCGAATTTTGGCTTAATGTTTTCCAGTAGGATTTTTTGTTGCGGCAATTTAGGGCCGGCGACGGTTGGTTTTATCGTACTTATATCCAACTCAACAACGGTTGAGTAATTAATCTTGTCTTCATTTTCACGCCACAGCATGTTTTCTCGACAATACGCTTCTACCCGTTTAATTTGCTCCTCTGAGCGGTTACTGGTACGCATGTACTCAAGGGTTTTGGCATCAATCGGGAAGTATGTGATGGTACAGCCGAATTCCGGCGACATATTCCCTAAGGTTGCACGGTCCGGTACCGACAAGCCATCGAGACCATCACCAAATACTTCCACAAATTTACCCACCACCCCGTGTGAACGTAATAATTCAGCAACAGTCAGCACCAAATCTGTTGCGGTGGAACCCAATGGTAATTCCCCGGTGAGTTTTAAGCCCACCACTTCAGGCATAATCATGTAAATAGGCTGACCCAAAATAGCCGCTTCGGCTTCAATACCACCAACACCCCAGCCAACAACCCCGATGCCATTAACCATCGGGGTATGGCTATCGGTACCCACTAAGGTATCAGGAAAAAGCTGATTATCACGGGCGATAACGCCTTGCGATAAATACTCTAAGTTTACCTGGTGGCAAATCCCCATGCCCGGTGGTACCACACTAAAATTAGAGAACGATTTTTGCGCCCATTTAAGTAATTGATAGCGTTCCTGATTGCGCTCATATTCCATTTCAATATTACGCTGGAATGACTCTTCGGTACCAAAGTAATCAATTTGCACCGAATGGTCTATCACTAAATCAACCGGAATCAGGGGATTAATTAAATCAACATTTTTACCTTTGCGCGCCACCTCCGAACGAATCGCGGCGATATCCACCACCGCCGGTACCCCGGTAAAATCCTGCATCAAAACCCGTGCGGGTTTAAACGGAATGTCATTATCAGATCCAGCTGGCTGCCAGTTTAACAAGGTTTCAATGTGCTCCTTGGTGACCCCAAATCCATCATAATTACGCACCGCATTTTCCAGTAATATACGAATTGAAAACGGTAACTTTTCGATGGCATGTCCTTGTGCTTGTAGTGCCTTTAAACTGAAGTAGTCGTAGCTTTTATTGTTAACTTGAATTGTTTTTTTTACGCCATACGGGTCATGGTTAGCCATTTTATACTCCTTATTTGAATGAAAAAAAGAATCCACCGGTTGCTTTAAAACCGCTGATTCCTTTGTTTATATTGATACAGTTGTTATACCCGAACCGGGCTTTTTTTTCAAGTCCAAACCCCACTGGTCAGCCTGTGGACTGTGGCCATTAGTAACTGATTATAAAAGCAAAATCACAATAAAAATAATCGCAAAAACAATCAAAAACCATTTATAAATACTGGCTTTACTGGGGATGGTGTGTTTGTGGCTTTTTTGTTCGGCTAAAAACCGTTGCATCAGTACATCGCTGTCTTGAGTCGGGGTGTTTTGATGCGGTGGAATCTGTGGATTTTTTAGCTGTGGTTTGATTACCTTTTTTGTTAATTGGGTCGGTTGATTGGGCTTGCTGTTTGTTGCTTGTTGTGAATCATTTTTTTTATTTTTTTCGGGATCCACATAATCAGCGGCTTGCATCAGCTGCAACAGGTGAATTAAGCGTTTTCTCTGAGCCCAGGGTATTTGTTGAAACGATTGCGGTCGGTTGACATCGAGGTGATACTTTTGCCCTTCGATGGTGACCGCAATATCCTCTTTTTCAGTCATGATGTTTTTTTCGAATATACAGGTTTTTTTCCACTTCAGCCACGGTCTCTCCGGCATCGTCAGTGATGGTGACCTTATACACCGGTATGTCTTTTTCACCACCTGCGGTGGCCTGTTTAATGCGTTCAATCTCCTGGTCGCTGAGGGTCATGGTGGCCGTTACTTTGCCTTTTCCGGGTTTAATAAATTTAATGCAAGCGGATTGATCCCAAACCATATAATCAGGCCCTAAAACTCGCATTAACATCAACATATAATGCGGATCAACCATGGCAAACAAAGAACCACCAAAATGAACCCCCACAGCATTGCTGTTAAACCATCGTTGGCGCATACTGACTGTGGTGGATTGCCAGTTATCGGCGATATGATCCACCCGAATGGCAGCACCCAGATAAGGGCCGTACAGGTTGATTAAACGGCGCATTTTGGGGGCCGTATCGGGGCGTTTTAGCAGTTTAAATAAGCCCATGGTTTAAGTTGCCAGATATTGTAAAATAATACCGGTCAGCATGGCGGCAGATGTACCCAGCACATAGCCAAAAACAGCCAACAACACACCCACCGGTGCCAGGGCCACATGGAAAGCCGAAGCCACAACCGGTGCAGAGGCTGCACCACCGACGTTGGCTTGTGAACCCACGGCTAAAAAGAACACCGGCGCTTTGATGAGTTTACCAACCAACAGTAACAGGCCGGCATGTATGGAAATCCAGACGCCGCCAATAACAAACAAAAAGGGTTTTATTTGGGTGACGTCCATCTTTAAGCCAATGGTGGCCACCAAAACATAAATAAACACTGAGCCCACCGCTGATGCACCGGCACCTTCAAAATTTCTGGCTTTGGTAAAAGACATTAACACCCCACCCAAAGTGGCAATAATTACCAGCCAGAAAAAGGTCGAATCCAAATTGATGCTTGCCAACACCGGAAAGTTGTTACCGATGGCAGGTCCCAACCAATTGGCAATGGCATGGGACATGCCGGTTACGCCAAAGGCAATGGCCGCAATCAACATTAAATCATCCATTTTGACCGGTCGTTGATTTTGTTCATGAAAGGTTTCCATTTTAAGTTTAATGCGTTCGATGGCGGAGACATCGGCACCGGTTCTGGCATCAATTTTTGCCGACCGTGCGGCCATCAATAATAAAATGGACATCCAAATATTGGCCCACACCACATCAATGGCCACCATTTGGGTAAAGGCAGGTCCGGACACTTCCCAAACCTCCATCATGGCCGCTTGATTGGCACCACCGCCAATCCAGGAACCGGCCAGGGTGGTCATACCTCGCCAAGTATCATCCGCACCGGCACCTGCAAATGCTTCAGGAAATAACCAACGGGTGACGATAAAGGCCACCGGGCCACCGATTACAATTCCCAGGGTACCGGTCAGAAACATAATACCGGCTTTGGGACCTAACCGGATGATGCCTTTTAAATCGACACTCAGCGTCAACAACACCAGTGCCGCCGGCAACAAGTACCTGGAAGCCATATAATAGAGTTTAGAGCTTTCAACGTTTATCAAGCCGAAGGTGGTGAGAAACGAGGGAATCAGATAGCACAGCAATAAAGCCGGAATGTAGGTGTAAAATTTAACCCAGGCCGGGTGTTTGCTTTGTTTGGTGTAAAAAATAGCACCCAAAATAAGCGCCAAAACCCCAAATAAGACGGCATCACTTTCTATAAAATAGTGCTGTTGTTCCACGCAACGACCCCATGAATGGTTTAAAGGGGATTAGTTTAACAAAAAATAACCACTCGGTTGGCGGTTTTCAGTCACTAAAGATGGCTTTTTCGATTTTTTGATTTATTTTTAAAAAACATGATTATGCCTGACATGGACAAATACAATAATGCCAAAGCCGTCAGGCTATTGAGCCAGACAGATCCTTTATAACCCGCATGAATATCCGCTAACACCTTGTCATAACTGAGTACCTGCGACAAGGTTTTCGGTAACACGGTTTGTCGTTCTGCCGCGGTGAGATTATCTTTTTGGGCATGATTAATGCCGCCGATGGGTGCCGCACTTGGGGTAATCACAAATTGTGCATTGATTTGATACCATTGCTTGTTATGTTTTATCCAGATATGCTCATCGACATGTAAATTATGCAGTGGTGTCGGTAAACCATCAAAATCATCAAGTCGCCAGATGACTTCATTATTATGGTTTAAGCCATATAAGGCCTGCTCGGTCGCTGCCAGCCACAGCTTATTTTTTTTAGCCGCAAAATGAACCGTTTGCGACAGTCGTTGCACCTTGTCAGCCATCAGTAAACGGTCATCCACTTGATAAATGACCTCTCCTTGATGGCGAAACGCTTGGGTTTTCTGGCCATAACCAAACCATTCCAGCAGCCACACCGAATCAACATACCGCTTGTCCAAAGACAATTTATCGGTTTGTTGTAACAACAGGCCGGTGAAGGCCAATTGGATTACCCATAACGACGTTAATAAGCCCAGCCATCGATGTAAAAAGCGTAATTTTCGGCGGATCTTCATGGGATCAATGAATTTAACGCCAGGGCTGTGGTCACCTGTTTTTTCAAGGCATTCACTGACAAGGTGGCGCCGCTGATACCATCAATGTCTTTCTGCCAAGTGTGCTGCGTTGTTGCCTGGCGAAATTGCGCTGTGAACCA
>QQUO01000294.1 GCA_008501575.1 Pseudomonadota bacterium | reverse complement strand
ATTTTAGATAGTGATGATAAGCATCTCAACAGTAATAATGATTGTTGTCACATCATTATTACACTATTAATCATCTTGATTATTCTATTAATTATACAGATTATACTGGTTATGAAGCGGCAGCCTTCATAAACCCATTAGCAACAAACCAGCAGTTAATTTAAGCAAAAACCTGCTGGTTTAATTTATATTGACTAATGTTGTTTATAGTACACCTCTTGGAATATTATGTCCCCCTATATGGTTGTTTGTGTTATCGGGTACAGCTCAGCCGTCCTGTATTATTGTAATATTATTATCAAACAATCTTCAACTCCTCCAGCCTGACTAAATCAATAACATTAGATTCAAAGTTATTTTGATATCAATAAATAACTGTTATTCAAAAACTGAGTTCATCCAATCACCAAATAGCTGACCTGCTACAGAAAACATTTTCATTAATCCATCTTTATCAACCTTTCCATAACAACCTTTAGAAAACTCACGATATATATTGGTGATTTCCTCAACCAGATCATTCCTTTTGTTTTTATTATCGAGGAATTGTTTCCCGTTAACTTCATAATCACAGTAAGCCATCACATACCACTGATTTGCTTTTTTTAACCTTTGCATGGGTTTTCTTTGTTCTTCAGTGTGCTTAAAAGCATTGATTAACTTAAGTCTAATGTCTTGCAGAGCAGTATCAATTTTATCAATCTTTCTGTTCCAGTATTGCAGTTGATTCATGTAAGATTGGGCATCAGAAGTTGATCGCCATTTCTCATTTTTACACTTATGATATGAATCAACTTCTGTGTTGTAGGCTTTATTAACAGCTGTTGACTCCCCATCCAGAGAAATCTGCCTGATTATATATTGACTCCTAGCTTCACTCACATCATCAAAAGTCACGATTTCAATACAGTTTGAATGAACCAGTTTCGTGAGGATGATAAGAACAATACTGATTAGGAATTTCATAAGTTAACTCCATATAAACTGGTTAATTTTATTAATAATGCGAGGTCTTAAATATAAGTCAGAGTGTCTTAATACATACCGATCCTTTAATTCAGGCTCAAATACATTTAATTGCCATTCACCTACTGGTACGCTCTCAGCAGAAAAATGAACCCAACTGCCAATTAAGGCTGTTTCTGGGCCACAAATTAACCCTGTTATCGCATGCAATAAAATTATGAATGGGAAAAACACAAGCCTGACAGTAATTGAAAGCACACCCCAAGCCACAAATCTAAATGATTTTAGTGAAAACACAAGCAATACGAGTGCCAATGAAATCAATGAAGAAAATGAAAGTAACAGTATGGTTTTAACTACTGTTTCATTGATTAACTGGATATCAAGAAAATACAGGAACGAGAAAGCAATAAGCACCATTAGAAAGAGCATCATCACTATGTTCTTCATCAACTTCTGATACTCCTTTGAAACATTGGCGCTCAAATTTGTAAAGAACCTGACTGGAAATATCGTTAACAACTGGCTGAACCTGTTCAAACCATACATGGTGTTAATCCCTACAGAAGCCTCATCGCCAACAGTTCTCATCTGTAAGATATTTTTTTTCTCAAGTTTAATTTCACCAACAGCAAGATCAAATTTATTACTAATTCTTGTTCTGATAACCACCAACGCAACAACCACAAATATAAAAGTGAAAATATTAAACTGATAGCCACTTTTCAACGGTAAACTAAATTGACAAAAATACCCATAAAAGTTTTCAGGGCTCACACTATTGCAATAGGATGAAAAAAAATAACTGATAGGTAGCAGCAATAATATGCTGGCAAGAATTAAATCAGCAATTCTTTCAAAAAGCCCCGGTTGATTAACCCGCGTTAAAACCGGAGCCCCTAAACAAACCACTTTGATGTCATCAAAATCAGAATAAATAGAATTGGCTGCATGTAATGCGATTGACCCCCCATGACTATGTCCTACCAAGGTAATCTGACAATTAGGATTTTTCATTTTTATAACTTTTAACAGATTACATAATTTTTTTGAGGCTGTTAACCTTGCTGTAAATGAATTGATACCAGTCCAATTAAAAGCGTGCACCTCATTCTTGTGCTCGTGATAGTCACTTATGAATTTTGACATATATGAATTAGATCTAATCCATGGTGCATTTTTGGCGCATGTTCCATGTATCAATATAGTTACTTTATCTTTGATTTCATCGGCATGCCTCAAATTAGGAATATCATGAGAACAAAACAAGATAATCAGTTTATAAAATCCCTGAAGAAACAAAGCGAATAAAAAAATAAATAAATATAAACTGGCAAAATATTCAAAGTAAGGAATAATCCCCTTCTGGTAAAAATTCTGACTGTTTAATGTATTAAAAAAACCTATTATTAAATCAAACATATATCCTCTTAATGTTGGTTATATTTATGACTGCCACTTACGGTAAGCGTTTATTATTTCAGGACGTAATTTCTGCCAAAATTTATTTGCTAGAATTTCAAAACCTGCCGCACTTGGATGAATTTCATCATTCCAGTTGTAATTAATTTGATTTAAAGAGCCTCTTAAGTCGACAAAATCGAAATTATCTGTGTACTGGTTTTTCAAAGGCAACAAAATAAAGTCATGAAATTGATTAATCAATTGTTCAGCAAACATTTGTTGTGCATCTTGGTTGGTTAAACCTTTCTCTTTAAGTATAGGAAAAATCCATGGCCCAACTTGTTTAAAAACATTTACAACAGGTGCAATAAGTCCTAAAGAATTAATCGTAATTGGCGCTGCGTTACCGCTGACTATGGGGTAATCGTATGAATGAGTAATAATTCTTATATCTGGGTTAGCAGCTATTAAACCTAATATCGCTCTCTCAAAACTATCTTTAACAGCTAACAGTTCAGCCTGTAGGCCTGCACTATTAATTAATGTGGCTACATCCCTGTCATGGTTAGCCATTTCATATAAATCTATTTTAGACTTGCCGACAACATCATTCCCGCCTGCCGAAAGCAAAACAATAGGCACTTTAAAAAAAGCAATGTGTTTAATGAGATCTTTTAATTGGCCAGAACTTGTGCTTTTGAATATTTGCTGCGCTTCATGACCACTACTCTCTAACCTGAGATAATTAATGCAGCCCTCAAATTTAAAGACTAATTGATCCATCAAATTAGCTCCCGTTAAAGGGTAGGAAAACCAAGAATCACCTTCGCTGATAATGGGCATTATTTCAGGATAATAACGATTCATTTGCTTAAACCGACCAAATTCGGTTTTATAATCGATGATTTTATTACTCATAACTACCACCAATATTTTCATATCTATAAAATAAAGGTGTTTTAATTAAGCAAATTATCTCAATAGATTTCAAAATAATTGACTTTTTTTAAGATAATAACTCATCTGATTACATAACAATTCTTAAGTAATATTTGACTGGATAGATTTGGCTTTGAACTTTAGTTGATGGCTATTTTTTTGTAATTATGTCAGATCTGGGTCAGTCATCTTTTAGCTGATGAATTAGTTTGATACCTACGCCAAACTATCAGCAAAGCACCACTAACAAACATAATCAGCGAATAAATGGCCGCAGGAATGGCGATGGCCGGCTGGTGCAGGATTGTGGTGGCGACTAAAATCGCCAGCGTACCATTTTGAATGCCAATTTCAATACTAATGGTGGTGCTTTGCCGGGCATTTAGTTGAAAGACTCTGGCGATAATAAAGCCGGAAATCATAGCGAATACATTCAAACTGAGGACCACCAAACCGGTGGTTGCAATACCGGTCTTCACCACGTCTGTTTGTTGAAATATAATAGCTGCTATCAAAAATGCCAAAAATAAGGCCGAAAAAACATTCACTTTTGTTTCTTGCTTTATGGCAAAGCCTGGGTACTTTTTGCGCACCAGCATACCCAGACTAACCGGTATCAAGGTGATAACAATCAAGGTAATGATGGTCTTCCCGACCGGCAATTGAATGGCTTGATCCGCCGCCAAAAAATAGACCATGCTCAGGCCGACGATAAATGGAATGGTGATCACCGTGATCAAACTACTGATGGCCGTTAGACTGATGGACAAGGCGGTATCGCCTTTGGCCAAATGACTGATTAAATTCGACGTGCTGCCACCCGGACAGGCTGCAATCAACATCACTCCAACAGCAATCATCGGTGGTGCATTAAATAATTTCACTAAGGTAAAAGCAATCAGCGGCAATACAATAATCTGCCCCACTAAACCTAAAATCACCGCTTTAGGAAACAGCACCACGTTTTTAAAATCATCGATTACCAAAGACATGCCCATGCCAAGCATAATAATAAACAACGACAACGGCAATAAGACATCAGTCAGAATACTGTTTTCCAAGGTGGCGCTCCTTAATTTAAACCAATGACAATTATCTATTGTAGCCAACTACAGACATGTTTATTAAAAATTTTGATGAAAGCTGAAAGCCGTACGAATTGTAACCAAATAATCGTAGGATGGGCTCTGCCCATCAAACTGCCCAGTTTTAGCAAACCACCGTAATCATTTGATGGGCGGAGCCCATCCTACATGGCTAATTGGCTCATAACAAAAAAGTTATGCAATTCAATGGTTGGGCTTTTGAATACGCGGAAGCTTATTAATCTTCTTTTCTATCAACACGCATAACATAATATAAATCAGCAGGAATGGCGCTAGCATTATGCCATTAAAAGATCCTGAGCCTGCATCCCTAAAATAAAGCCAGGCCAAGAAAAGAACCGTCCATATAAATATTAAATTAACCACGTGAATATGCGCCAGACGATAATAGTTTTGCGGCTTTTCATAGGTCTCTTTAATGCGGTTATCCCGCCTCAATAAAGTAACTAAATGCTGAATCGGTACACCAAATAAAAGAATAAAAAACAGTACTGAATAAAAAATTGGCAATAAAATTTCCATCATAAATTAATCCTTATGCATAAACATTGAAATTTGTAGGATGGGCTCAGCCCATCAAACTGCCCAGTTTTGGCAAACCACTGTAATCATTTGATGGGCGGAGCCCATCCTACCATTCACAAGCACATCACCCACCCATCCCACTGACAAAAGTATCCACGTAATGGGTGACTTTTTGGATGAGGCGTTCGGCGGTGGTGGCGCGTTCTTTGAGTTTGGGGCGGGTTTTCATCATGCTGATGACGTCTTCGCGCATGGGTTCGCGTTTGGTGTAAAGAAAGTCGCCGATGACGGATTCGAGTTTCTCGGGGTCGAGTTGTTCGGTTTCTGAGAATAGTTTGATGGCGCGTTGTTTTTCGGCTTCCCAGAAGGCGTCAAAGGCGTCGGGGACTGATTCGGCGTCGGCAATCAGTGGCAGGTGTTTATTGATGAATTTTTCAATCAGTTCGCGTTTACTGCGCAGTTCGACTTCGCTCATCATGGCGTTGATAATCTGGTCTTTTTGTTTTTTCTGTTCCGCTTCCGGCACATCTTTCAGGCCTTTCAGTAAATTAACGATATAGACCACGTTAATTTCATCGCGGTGAATCAGTTCCAGTTCGAAGTCAAGGTCATCGAGAATTGAGACTTTTTCTTTTTCAGTGTGGCGGTGGACTTTATCGTATAAATCCAGGTATTTGCTTTTGTAATCTTCAAATTCCTGGGCATCCATGTCCAAGTCATCGAAACTAAAATCAGTGAAGCTGGTGAGGACGTTTTTAATGCGCATTAGCTCCCGAAAGGCTTTCACGAAGGCGAACTCATCTTCTTCCGTTTGTAGGTCATTAACACTATCCACCGTCGGCGCTAAGCTCAATAACAGCGCATAGGCGAGGCCGAATTTCTCCAGATAATCTTCATAGGGCGGAATAATGATGTCATCTTTATTATCCAGGCTGGAGAATAAGCGGATGGCATCATCGGTGGCGTCTTTGAGGTTACGGAAACAGACAATATTGCCCTGTGATTTCAGCTCATTGTAAATTCGGTTGGTTCTGGAAAAGGCTTGAATCAGACCGTGGAATTTCAGGTTTTTATCCACGTACAAAGTATTTAGGGGCTTACTGTCGAAACCGGTGAGGAACATATTCACCACCAGTAGAATATCGATTTGTTTGGCTTTAACCCGCTTGGCGATATCGGTGTAGTAATTATAAAAGGATTTGGAATCTTTGGTGGTGTAATTACTGCCGAATTGTTGGTTGTATTCGCCGATAAAATGTTCCAGGTGATCACGGCTGTGGCTTGAATAAGCCCCGCCCTTCTCGGCCGCTTGTAACATCTGATAGTCAACATCGGTGGCGCCTAAACCTTGGGCGTCCTGATCTTCTTCATTGGCCTGGTAGGAAAAAATGGTGGCCAGCTTTAAATTATGCTCACCTTGGGCTTTCTTATCGAGGAACAGCTGATAATACTGAATCAGGGTTTCAATGCTTGAGACGCAGAATATCGCCGTGAAGGACTTATTATGGGTTTTCCTGGCGTGGTTCTGAATGATGTAATCGGTGACTAAGTTCAGGCGTTCCGGGGCATTAAAGACCTCGTCCTCATTGATGTCTTCGACTTTAATGTCATCAATGGTACTTTTTTGTTTAAAGGTATTAATGTACTCAATGGAGAACTTTAAGACATTGCCATCACGGATGGCATCGGTAATCACATATTTATGCAGGCAGTCGCCGAATAACATGGCGGTGGTGCGTTTACCCAGGTCATTCTTAATGGCATTTTCAACAAAGATCGGCGTGCCGGTGAAACCGAACATCTGACAGGCCTGAAAGAACTCCTTAATCCGACCATGGGTATCACCGAATTGACTGCGGTGACATTCATCAAAAATAAACACTACTTTTTTATCCTGTAAATGCGCCAGCTTCTGCAGGTATTTTTGTTTACTGATGGCATTATTGAGCTTTTGAATGGTGGTCACCACTAAGCCGGTATCATCGGTTAACTGATCCACCAGCGCATCGGTGTTCTCCGTGGCATCAATACTGCCTTTGGCGAATTTATTAAATTCCTTACTGGTCTGATAATCGAGGTCTTTGCGGTCCACCACAAACACCACCTTATGCACCGCCGGTAAAGCCGTGAGAATTTGTGCGGTTTTAAACGAGGTCAAGGTTTTACCGGAACCGGTGGTGTGCCAGATATAACCGTAATCGCTTGACGTTTTCACCCGCTCGACAATCGCCTCGGTGGCGTAATACTGATAAGGCCTGAGCACCATCAGCATCTTCTCAGTTTCATTTAAAACAATATACTGCGCAATCATTTTCGCCAGATGACCCGGATACAAAAAAGCCGCAGCGAACGCGCTTAAATCCGTCACCTGCTTATTGTCCTCGGTGCTCCAGTAAAAGGTCTGCTTAAAGGAACGAGAGGCAATGGCATTGTTAGCGAAGTACTTGGTATTCACGCCATTACTAATCACAAACAACTGCACAAACTGAAATAAACCATGCCCCGACCAATAGGAATGTTTTTCATAACGGTTAATCTGATTAAACGCCTCTTTCAGCTCCAAACCGCGACGCTTTAATTCAATCTGCACCAAGGGCAAGCCATTAATCAAAATCGTCACATCATATCTATTCTGATAACGCCCCTCCATCCTTACCTGCTGCGTCACCTGAAAGGTATTCTTATCTAAATTAAAGACATCCAATAACTGTACCGTCCGGGTCTCACCCGCACCATCCATATACGTCACCCGATCCCGTAAAATCCCCGCCCGATTAAACACACTGCCCTTATTGATGCTATTGAGGATTTGCTTAAACTCATGGTCACTTAACGAAACATCGTTAAAACGCTCCAGCTGGATTTTAAAGTTAGCTACCAGTTCCTTGTCATTACTGACATGAACACGCGAGTAACCCAGTTCGGTGAGTTGTTTAATCAGGCTGTTTTCGAGGGTTTGTTCGGATTGGGTGGTCATTTTAGTCAATATAGGCCTGTTTAATCATTAAATACTTGAAATTGTTATTCCCCGGCGCCATAATTGAAACAGACGGGTAAATCCTCTTATGTGCTTCAAATGTTCCCTTCCATCGGTTGGCAAGAGTTTGAAGATTATCGACATAACAGGGGCCGTCTTTTTTTTGCCTGATTTTCATTTCAAATATTCCGTTTCGAACTTAATCTGTTTTTTATAAATATCATACCATTGCAAATCTTGTCGTTCGTATTTTCGAAACACACCCCAACAAAATAAATCAACCGCCTGTAAACCAAAACTATTCATTGAATCTGCATGGTACACATTTAGGGAAGTTTCCAATGGCAATTCCCCTTCTAACTGATTCTCTAAATACTGATTAAAGTCCTCTATCTCAGCTTTATTCTTACATTTATCCACCACTAAAGTCACCGCCGAAGTGGCGCGTTTAAAATTAACTTTTTCAATGATGTAGTTGGCTAAATAATTATACAGTTTTTTGCGACCCACCTTATTCGTCAGGTATTCAAACACATTTCTTTTATTTAATCCGATTGTGTAAATCTGCCAATCGAAACATTTAATTTGCTTGTAAAAATATTTTTTTATCGAAAAGCTTAATTGAGTCGCATGCAGTTCCTGTACTTTTCTTCTGGATTTCTTGTGGTTAAGTTTATTTTTCAAAGCACGCTTTACTGCCACTTTAAAAGAATCTGTGGCTGGTTTACCATCACAAACGAGTAATGTAATCACAAAATAGCTCGATGGACTCTTATTTTCAAAATCAAAACCCAAGTCACCAGATTCATCCAAGAAAATAATCATATACTTAGTTCATAACGTGCATTCATAAATCTTTAACGACCACTTTTTAACATATTTACCAAATATTTAATATTATTGGGTATTAATCTCTTTACTTAAAAAAATCCTGATTTATCTAATAATTGTCCTTGTCAATAGAGCTTGTCCCACGTCCCGGGACTTAGGACATTATGCGTGATGATAGAAAGCGTAGGATGGGCTCCGCCCATCAATCTTCCAACAAACCGCGACACCTTCGGGCTGCCTTAAAGGCCCTACTCTTGGTGACGACTATCGCGTCCATTGCTATCGTTGCAGACTTACTTCCTGTAAGCCACCCGGAGGTCCAAGTTTTTAAAAAATAATTGACCACTTAAACTTCTGCATTTAAGTCATGTCATTTATCATTATATTTGGAGTTATTCTTTTTATCTCACTATTTTTAACAAAAACCAAATTACCAAAATAAATGATATTATCTATAGTTATTGGGAAATAAAACCCTCTAAGATTCATTTCTTCAATAAGTTTGTTTCTTTCAATTCTGAAAAATTTTTTAGCTATTGAATTATTTTGAAAAATTGTATTTATATCAGAACTTATTTTATCCTCTAAAAATCTCATTCTAAATTTTTGTCTAAACATTGCTTCCCATTCTTTATTCAAATAATGGTTATATGAAAGTTCATCAAAAATTTTTATCATAGTCCATTCATTTGTTTCTAAAGATGCATAGACACCATTTAGTAATCTACTTTGTAACTCATAACTCTTCCAATCGGATTTACATTTGTACCTTAGATCGTGCTCTACTTCATGCCAACCCTCTGAAAAAATAGTTCTAATTTGAAGCTCAAAAGTATAATCAAATAAATTTGATAAATCTTCTAACTTTAAATCCTCTTTATGATTTGAAGGTAATTTATAAATAATGTTATATCGTAATGCTTTAAACTGTTCACTATTAACTGCATCAATACTTACATCATTAGAACTTTCAGAGTAACTCCTTGATATGATATTTCGGACAGTTTCTATATCATCATTAAAATACAGTACTATTCTTATGCCTAACAAATCTTGAATCTTTTTTGATTTGCCATATTCTTGATCAGATTCTATTTTTTTACTGACAGATCTACTTGATTTTGATCTTGAAAAAATCCTAAACATAATTCCAACACTGTTAAGTATTTCACTAATCTCTCTTACAATTTCCCGTTCAATAAATTTCGTATTTAAGTGATCAATCATTCGCTTCTTCCTTGAATCTTTTTAAATTCGTTGATTTTATGTTTATTTATTTGAATAAAATTTGAATCATGGGCATCAATCAATATCTCTTTCGATTTTAGTTCTTTAATACCCTTTATTAATTCTTTTTTAGTAAATTCATCTGTTTGAAACAAATTAGATAAAAAGTAATGAATTCTTCTTAATGAAGGCTGACTTAAGGGCCATATTTTTGTAAGTATATATTTTTGCACGTCTGGTTTTTCAGTTTGTTCATCATCTTGAAATGATTCCTCATATGATTGGATTACATTAGTATTGTCTTTACAGTTGTAAAATTGTATGGATTGCTCACTAATCTCATGAAATTCAAATAAACAATTCCAAAAGGTACAATTTAAAAATGTAACATCATTAAAATTTTCAAGATAGAATATACAATTTGTGAAAGTACAATTATGGTAAATACTTTTATTGATTGATCCTTTTTTAAAAAATTTTATATTTTTTAAATTTAACGATGAAATATCTACGCCATCATAACTATTATCATTAACAACACGTGTAAGTTGAGCTTCGAATTTATGTCTTATTGAAGGCTCTAAAAACTCATTTATACTTTCTAGCTTTTTCCATAGACGCTTTCTAGTGTCCCAATCTCTTGCAATATAAGAATTAACTGCTGGTTCAACAAACCTTTCATCACTTGCTATCCAATTCCCATCAAACTCTAAAATATTAAGACCAATATAATTACCGAAAACAAACTCATTTATAAATTCTATATTATTTTCGCCATAGCTACTTTTATCAAAAAAAGCATGATTTGATAGTGTGTTGGAGAGCTTATCAATAGTTGGCCTATTTTGAGCTGAGTATGATTCTCTAACTTTTTGCAATATATCTTTTGCCTTCTCTTTAATAAAGGATATTAAAGCTTCTTTTGAAATAGTTGTATAATCATTACTAGACATATCCTGAGCAATTAACTTAAATAATTTATTTTGCTGATCGACACTCATTCTTAAGTTTTGCCTATCAATTTCTCTCTCAAGCATAGATTCAAAGTAATGTTCTACAATTAGCTTAGGGGTTTCGCAAAGTTTTTTAAGTTTTCTAATATTTATACTTCTTAAAAATGTTAAAAGAACTGGATTAGCCAAATCCTCTATTTGAATATTCACTTTTTTTAGTTTCTTTATTTTTTCATCATCCAGCCAATCTGTTATATTTGGTGATTCAATTCGATATCTGTTAATTCTGAAAGTATCTGCGTATTTATCTACCCATTCATTAAATAACTCGCCATCAAAAATAGCTGATCTACGTGATGTCAAAATAACTTTTGAATTATCTGTTAATAATTCACTAATTGTTTCAAGCATTGGTTCAGTACTTTCAAAGTTTTCTTTTTGATTATTTTTATCATCATTAGCACTTTCATGAAGAAGTTCATCAAAACCATCTAAAACTATAATTATTCGTCCCTTTTTAACTTGCTCTATAACCAAATCAGAATTTACTGAAGTAAATGATCTGTCTACTTCTCGAATTAATATATGACTAAAGACTTGAGCTTGCCTATCTCTAGAGAACTCTGTAAAAAAAGGTATTGGATAATCTGTATTTTCAAGTAACCAATTTAAAATTTCATAAGAAGTACTAGTTTTCCCAAACCCTGCCGGAGCTTCAATTATTGTTAGTTCTGCACCTTTCTCATTTAGCCCATTACAAACTTCTTCTACAATTTTTGATTCACCTTTTTTGCTATTTTTAATGTAAGGCGAATTTATATATTTATATTTGCAAGAATTATCTGGAAGTGATTTCAAAATATTATTGATGAAACTTTCATATTCGTGTTTAATATTCTTCTTCCATTGACTTACATTAAAAAAACCCTTGAATAACTGAGTTTCTATTTCATTAAATGAAGAGTAAAATGTTTTTTTTGTTGAAAAGCCTAATTTTTCAAGTTCATTAGCTTTATCATTCATTTCTAACTCAACTTTTTCTTTGTCTTCACCTATTAAGGAAACAAGTTCTGCATTATTGAAAAATCCAGTTTTATATGTAAACCCTAAAAAATAATTACCTGATGAGCTTTTTCTATGTTTAAACCCATATTTTTTATATAGTTCTATTGTTTTCTCTCTATTAATCATATATTTCTCTTCTCAAACAAACATCCGCTGCAATAAGCCCTTTTTAAACAATTCCGAATCGTCAATTTGCTTATCTATAGTATTGATTTTTTGATCGATGGCGGACAGAAAATTGGCGATTCTTTGTTGTTCTTCTTTACATGGATAACTGATTTTCACAGTTGCTAAATCTGTTGAGTTAATTGCTGGATAATTGGATCCTGTACATAAACGCAAAATCGAATTCACAAAAGATTCCGTATGAATCAAATAATATAAAAACTCATTATTTTGTTTTGCTCTTAACTGGGCATAACCGGTTGATGCAACATACTCGTCATTTTTATTAAAATACAAATTGTTTTTTTGGTATGGCCTAACCATTTGGTAGAGAATGTCACCTTTTTCAAGCAACCTCTGTGCTCTTGATGGTGCATCTTCTTTTTGTACCCTGTTCTCAAGTTGCAATTGACCATCTTTTACACTTTCTAAATCAATATAAATAAATGTTTTAGGCAAATCGTCGGATTTCGGATTTACTTTACATAATGAATTTTATTTACCTTCCTCCCAATCCGGAAAACCATTCCCCTCATCATCTGTAAACCGAACCTCCTGACTAAAAATTTTCTGCATCAGGCCTTTTTTGTATTGTTCGAGGGCGGCTTTTTTTTCTTTGAGTAAGGTAATGCGTTGGTCGATGGCGGTAAGGAAGTTGGCGATTTTTTGTTGTTCTACATCGTCAGGAAAATTGAGAATCAAACTTTTGAGTTGGCTACTGTACAAATGTACAACTGAAATCCCTTGAGATAATCGAGCAATATCAAGCTTCTTTTTATTGTTTAAATAGTAGGCTAGAAACACACCATTAAGTTTGGATTTAATGATGTTCAAGTCACCACTTAATGCCACCCCTGACTTTTTAACACATGATGCTGTCGCAATATCAATCTGCGTTTCGCCTGATGCAGGAATGATGACATCATCAGCTTCTGAAAGAATTAACTTTGTTTTGTGTACGTTAGTTCGAGATATTACATCATCAATGACCTCGTTATAATGAGTATATAACTCACCATATCGAATACATTCTAAATGACCACTTTCATCAATATCGGATTTGGATATTCCTTTACCTCTGCTAAAACTAGCAATATCACCGAATTTATTTGAACTCCAACCTCCTTCAAATTGAGAAAATCTCAACTCAGGTATTAATTGTCCATTATCCATTTAAACCTGTGTCCTCCCTTCGTAAGAAACAAGACGAAGGGTTTTGGAGATATCTCCATGCGCTTCGCTTAGTCGATATGACGAGTTCTTATTTTCCATTATCACTTTTCCATTCTCCATTGCTCAAAACGGCGTCTCAATCCCAAGTTCATCACAATACTTTTGAATGTCTTTGTTGGTTTCTGCCAGTTCCTTATCCAGTTGTTTCAGTTCCATTGAGACGGCTTTGAGATCCACCGGCTCTTCCTCCTCAAAAGTATCCACATACCGGGGGATATTCAGGTTGTAATCGTTTTCGGCGATTTCGGCTAAGCTGGCGATGTGGCTGAATTTGTCTTTGGCTTCGCGCTTTCTATATGTTTCGACGATTAAATCCACATCTTCGTCGCGCAGGACGTTCTGGTTGCCTTCTTTGATGAAATGCCCGTCGCCACTGGCGTCGATAAAGACCACCTTGTCATCAGGCTTGCGGTCTTTTCTGAGCACCAGAATACAGGTGGGAATGCTGGTACCGTAGAAGATATTGGCGGGTAAGCCGATAACGGCATCGAGGGCGTTCATTTCGCGGATAATGTATTCACGAATCACACCTTCGGCGGCACCACGGAATAAGACGCCGTGGGGAAAGACTGAGGCCATAATGCCGTTATCATCGAGCTGATAGAGCATGTGGGTCAGGAAGGCGTAATCGGCTTTGGTTTTCGGGGCCAGTCGGCCGTAGGGGCTGAAGCGTTCGTCGTTATTGTTTAAGGGATTGCCGCTTGATTTCCAATGCGCCGAGAATGGCGGATTGGCGACCACGGCTTCGAAGCGCATATCAATATGCGCTGGGTTTTCTAAGGTGTCATCCTGACGGATATCGAAATCCCGGTAATGGACATCGTGCATAATCATGTTCATGCGCGCCAGGTTATAGGTGGTGCGGTTTAATTCCTGACCATAAAACTCAGCCACCTCGGCTTCCTTTTGCACCCGCAACAGCAAGGAACCGGAACCACAAGTGGGATCATACACTGAACGCAATCGGTCTTTACCGGTGGTGACGATTTTCGCCAGTATCTTCGAGACCTTTTGCGGGGTATAAAATTCACCGGCTGACTTACCTGCCCCGGCGGCGAATTTCGCAATCAGGTATTCATAGGCATCACCGAGGACATCGGAATCGATTTGATCGAGTTTAAAATCAATCTTACTTAAAAAGCCGAGAATTTCGACCACAATGTCATTGCGGGCTTTCACCGTGCGGCCGAGTTTACTGGACTGTAAATCCAAGTCTTCGAATAAGGCATTAAAATCGTCTTCGGATTCGGTGTTCCGGGTGCTGTCTTCGATGTGATTCAGCACCGCCTGCAGGTCTTCAAGGATGTAATTGGATTCATCGCCGTCCTGATTCGCTGCAGCCTTACCTTGTCCCTTTGCCACCAATTCCCGAAACAGATCCGTGGGTGCCAGATAATAACCGAGTTTAAGCACCGATTCTTCTTCAATGGCTTTCAGGGTTTCGGCATCGGTGACTTCGGTGTATTCAGTCACGGCTTCGCCCATCAGCAGCTCATTGGCGTACAGGTATTGTTTTTCCGAGAGGTATTTAAAGAAGATAAAGCCCAGAATGTAATCACGATAATCATCGGCAGAAATTTTCCCCCGCAATAAATTGGCAATCCCCCAAAGCTGGGTTTCAAGGTTTTTCTTTTGGTCTTCGGTCATTGAGTCCTTGTTCCTTTTTTGTTAGTAACTTAATAGACTTTAATTAGTGCGAAATTTAAGGAGATTACTCGATCTCTGATCCCGTCTCGATTCTAACACCGCCATCCCTGGCGGCGTCCTTACGCTTCGCTTAGTCGGAATGACATGCTGTTTTTTGATTTATGTTTGTACTATAAAAATCAAACAACAGCTTCAAATCTACTGTGTTTAATGTCATAGTCACTTTGCCCAATAACGGGTGTTTTTGCAATCTATTAATTTAAAATAATGATTCTACACGACCTAATATGACCTTTAGTTTGCGCTGGGTCAAGATTGGCTGAGTTATGGACAAATTTTGACATGTGTTTGGGAAAGCAAGACTTGTTTAGTTAAGTATCGTAGGATGGGCTCTGCCCATCAAAAATAAGGGTAATTCTTAGACCGACGATTGTGATGGGCGGGGCCTAACCTATTTGGCTATTTTAGTTAAATTTTAGCAATTTGGTAAAAACTTCTATTCACTCACCTTTCTTATCTTCTAATCGATTAGCCGAACCATCTTGCGTCAATAACCGCATTTGTTGTATGGCGACTTGATTGAGTCTTACCAGACGGTCTGATTGTGCTAAACCCTCATCAATCCATACAGCATTGAGGTTTTCCAGGTTGGCCAGACAAACAAGTTGACTGACATTGGCGTAGTCGCGCATATTGCCATCTTTGTCTGGATTTTCTTCACGCCATTGTTTAGCTGATTGGCTGAACAACGCCATATTCAGCACATCAGCTTCATTGGCATAAACCAGATTGATTTGTTGTTTACTTAAATGGGCTGGAATTAAATGAGACCTGACAGCATCTGTATGAATTCGATAATTGATTTTCGTTAGGCTTCGTTTTACATTCCAGTCGAGAGATTTTTGTTGCTTTTCCTGTAAACGCTGAAACTCTTTAATAAGATAGAGCTTGAATTCTACTGAAATCCAAGAAGCAAATTCAAAAGCGATGTCTTTATGGGCAAATGTACCACCATATCGTCCTGCTTTGGAAACAAGTCCTATGGCATTGGTTTTTTCAACCCATTGTTTGGTGGTGAGTACAAAGCTGTTTAGTCCTGCTCGGTTTCTAAACCCCTCGAATTCGATGGGATTAAAATCGGAATTATTTAGCTTTTCCCAAATTCCCAAAAATTCAATCGTATTCTTGTTTCGCAGCCAGTTTTGGATAATATAATCAGTGCGCTCAGAATCTTTGTGTTTCGCAATATCTGTCAGGCTGATGTGTTCCAATTGATCTTTTCGGGTAACTGTAACCTGTGTCCCCTGAACATCAATTTTTTGATTCTTTTTAGTCATGTTATAGTTACTATTTTAGCAAAGTAAAATCAGTCTCTGATGAATCGACTTCTTTCCGAAGTTTTATTATTTCAATATCCTGAAAATAAAAAACACGCGCAGGCTTACATTTATCATGCATGATTTCACCCATTTGCTTGGTGCTTTCTAATAATTCGTTAAATAATTTATTGTCCATAAAAGCATTATAAACGTTTTACAGGTCGATATTGAATTTCAAATACCTTTAAATAAAGCTGCGCTTTGTATGCTTTGCATACTCGTCTACATGGATGTAGGTGTATCACGCTAGATTGGATTCGATAGAGGTTGGATCCCCGGGTCTTCGACCGAGTAAGTCGGAGTTGGAGAATGTTCTATGCTGGAATTTAATAGCGGCGGGATGATAAAGCCATTGTGTTTATCGTTGAGATGGCAGGGTTTATTTCCTGGCGTGTTAAGGATAAGCACGAGGGCGCAGCCAGATTGGGTGGAAAGCCAGACTTGTTTGTTTAAGTCGAATCGGAAAGCCCTCAGTCGAACCCACTACGTAAGGGTTCGATTCAGAATTGCCGCCTCCACCAAATAAAAAAGGCCACCCGTTATAGGTTCTTTTGAATATCTTACTTAACCTGAAACTTAGCGGCGGGATGATAAAATTACATCCATGTAATTTACCCCTTCGGGCCGCACTTCGTGCGTTCAATTTTGCTGTCCTGCAAAATTAGTCGAACCCCTTGCGAAGGGTTCGTTACCGCGCCTCCACCAAATAAAAAAGGCCACCCGTTATAGGTTCTTTTGAATATCTTACTTAACCTGAAACTTAGCGGCGGGATGATAAAATTACATCCATGTAATTTTCCCCTTCGGGCCGCACTTCGTGCGTTCAATTTGGCTATCCTGCCAAATTAGTCGAACCCACTTCGTAGGGTTCTTACTCATTTCCGCCGCCTCCACCAATAAAAAAGGCCGCCTTTTAAGGGGCGACCCGTTTTATTGGTGGAGGCGGCGGGAATCGAACCCGCTTGGGGAATTACTGAGAAACAAACAGCGCGGTATAGCTATGTTTGCGTTTGGTGGGTATTGCTGAATTGGGGATATTTGGCTCAGATGTTGCCAAATATGTTGCCAAGTTATTGGCGCCATATGTGTTCTGGGCGGGTGCAGGTTTGGATTATGGCGTGGATGGATGATAGGCAGGTGTCGATGGCTTCGGCGAATGTGAGTAGGCCGTCTTTATAGGACATGCCGGTGACTGTGGGGTGGTTGCATTTGATTTGTGAATAGTCAATTTGGCATGCTTGGGGGATGTAGACTTCTTGGGGTACTGTTTTAATGACCACTTCGGGCTTGTTGTTTGAGCAGTTTGTCAACATCATCGCTGATAGTAAAATTAGCACAGCGGCCGGCAATGGGTACTTGCTTCGCTTGTTCATATCGTTTTTTAATCTCTTCTAAATTCGCCTGGTGTTTAGCGGCAGCGGCTTTTGATTGTTTGGTGTTTTGGGCGTTGTGTTCAAGCAGTGCTTTGTTGGCTTTTTTGTAGGCTTCGATTGTAATTAGATTCGAATCGTTCGCTGATAATGCACCGGCCAGGGACCCTTTAGTTTTTTCAAGACTGGTTTCCAGTTGCGCATAGTCAGTCCGCAACAATGAAAGGCGGTAAGACTGTACCGCCAACAGTCCGGCCAGCGCAATTCCCGCGGCGAAGATTGCGCTTTTTGGAGTTAGAAGTGATTTAATCCAGCTCATTTTTTATCGATGAACTTTGATTTTAAAATCATGGCCACCGCCGAAAAAATAACGCCCAGTCCGGTCACCAATGGCACGGCTACTTTTTCGATTACGCCGGGCTTTGTGATTGCAATTGTGATAACTGTGATAAGCACCATTGCCCAAATTGTTACCAGCCACCAGCGGGCTTCGCTTGCGAGGCATGCGGCACGAGAGGCAGCGGCTTTTGTTTTGTTTTTCAGTTCTGTCATACGAATTTATTCTGTAAGTACATTTTGCTCATTCTTTTAGCCCGGGATGGTGAGTCTTTTTGGGCCCATTTGCTGTCCAGCAT
Organism: Pseudomonadota bacterium; assembly: GCA_008501575.1. Lineage (GTDB taxonomy): Bacteria > Pseudomonadota > Gammaproteobacteria > Xanthomonadales > Marinicellaceae > Marinicella. The sequence continues at coordinate 28,612 of QQUO01000294.1, read as the reverse complement.
TTCTATGGCCGCTTGTCTGTGCGCCCCGGATTCAATAAAGAATTTGGTGTTTTTAAATGAGTAAAGATTAAAGCCAAGCTGGTATGCCATCATAACCAGTACACACTGTCTAACGGCTGTGAGCTCTTCGAAGTTTTTGATAAACCCTCTGGCCTTGTCAATGGCTGAAGATATGCCACAAAATAGGTTTTTAATGGCTTCAGATTTTGAAACTTCTTTTGTCGATGCTGTTACGCGTTGGTTTCCGCGCGTGTAAAGTATTGTGCTGCCGTATCCTATTGTCCAGTTGCCTTTTGTGTCCAGGTACGGTGTCGAGCTGTATCCTTCGTCTGATTTAAGGATTTCCAGCATTTTTAGAAATGGGTTCATTTTTCAAACTCGTCCTTGGTCAACCAAGACCAGTCATAATCATTATCGAGTTTCAACCAGGGTTTCCTTAAATTAACCCACAAGTCCTTAACCCGATTTATTCTGTTACTGATGTCATATCCGGTTTATTTTTCAATGCTTTCGGGGCAATTGTGAAAAAACAGATAATAAAACAGAAACAGTCCCATAAGCCAAAGTGGAATCATTGCAATAATTAATAGAGTGCTCATTTTCTTAAAAGTATCTCGTGAAGGGCTTTTTCATAGCCGTTGATTTCAGCTTGTTCGATTATTTTCTCATTGTGCCGGGTGATTTCAGCTTCATTTTTCGACAGCCTGAAGTGCATCGGAAACATATACGCCGACCAGACGATCAAAACAAACGAAGCAAACGAAATGAGTGTACCCCATGGCGTTTTTTGCGTCCGCAACTCATCGATACGCTTAAACATTCCAGTCATGCTTTGATCGATGTGTGTTACATTTGTATTAATCGCAGTGACTGTCTGAGTTAAGTCGCCAACTGCACTGACAACCTGACTGAGTTCGGCTTCAAGTTTGTTTTGGCGATTTTGTAATTCGTGAATTTGGTCGGTCATAGTTCTTCAGTTATGTTGATTTGGGTTGTCCACCAATGCCCTTTAACAAAATCTGCCCGGTCAAGCGCCTTAAGCAATCTTGTGGTCCCGATTTTGTCAAGGGTGCCGTATATTGATTTGTTCGTGTAAGCCGATCCGTCTCTGTAATACATGTAAATAACTGATCTGACCGTGCCGGCGGTTTTGCGCATGTGGTTTATGCAGGCATTCGGAAAAGTGCTGCCCCATGTATTTTTTTCATTTGTAATCACACTAAATGACATCTTATCAAGCACTGATTTTTTATCGCTGTAAACTTGTCCACCGTCGCTCACTGTCTTAACAGATAAATCCACGCCTCCTATGTCGAAATTATCAAGCTGTGAGCTGGCTTCGATTGTCTCTGAAATGTAGAGCGTTCCTAATTTCACATCTTCATGTCCTGAGGACACTGTTAGTCTTTTGATTGTTATCTCAAATTTATATGCGGCAACCTCAGACGGCAGGATAAAGAAAAAATCATAGTTTTTTAGCGAATAACCATCAAGTCTAATTCTTTGTATTGCCGTAAAAGGGCTCGAATCAGAATCATATGTCACTGATGCACCTATTAACGCTCTTATTCTCGTTATTTCGTGCAATTGTAGATTTACGGCACCTAAAATCGCGACCAGTTTGGCCGGTCTTGAACCTAAACCTGTGGCATCGGCAACAAGTGTGGACGTTGTTGATGAACCTTGTGTAAACTGATAATATTCCGACGGCGAACGCACAGCCAGATTGTCAATGTTAGATGCTCCCGATATGCTTCCGGTGTGTGAAAATGTTTTATAATGGTCTTCAACTGAATTATAGTAAGCTAATATCGATGGCATATTATCCCCAGAGAGTGAGTCGGTAAGTGTTGTTAATAAAGTCAATCTCACGCCCGACGACGACAAGGTTTTTACCTGTTTCAAGTCCAAAGCGCGGGTATGTGAGTTCGATTGTGTCGCCGATGCTGGCGTCCTTTGTGCTGTCAAAGGCGTAGAAGTTTCGGCGGACGCTGTATATGTCTGCAAGTCTATCTGATACCGCCAAAGCATCAACAGATGGTCTTAATAAACTATCATAAACATCTTTTGACGTGTCATAAGCAATTGGTGTTGATGATTTCCACACAGAAAGATGACTGGCTGCCATATCAATCTTATTCTGTGCAGTTGCGCCAAAAGCAATATCATCTTGATTATAAACATACCAGTTTTTTGATGCGCCAATACTTAATGTTAGATTGGGTGCTTCATCTGAAAATATATTGATGCCTCCAACCACATTACGGACATCCATTTCATCATCAGCGGTGATTTTTGGTTTTTCCCATGCTTTGAATCTAATCTCGCCATCAGGTTCGGCGTACATATAGAAAAGTGATGAATCTAAAACCCACTTAACGACATACAAAGCGGTCTGATTGGTTCCAGCTGGCTGATAATAACCATATCTATAACCATAGCCTGTATCAAGGTCGGTTAAGTCGGTAGAGTTGTAGCTACTAAACCCCGCACGGCTCATAACTTCGGGTATGAGGTATTGAACCCTTTGGGTGTTGGTTCCCGCATTAAGTCCGCCAATAACTTTCGCAACAACAGTTCCGTTAGGGTCAGTGGCTAAAGTAAACCCTTTAGTATGTCCAGTAAATGAAACTGATATTCCGTTGTCATATACATTCTGAACCAAGAATACTTCACTGTCATGACATTGATATTCGTTGAATGCCCTGTTGGCTAAAAATGGTTGTATGTTGTAGCATAAGCCTAAAGCAAGTGGCCGTGTCTGACCCTCCATTCCATAATAATAATTTGTCGGTGCCGGCGATAATCCTGACCCCTCGGATGGTTCGCTTGCCGGAAAAACATTTGTTTGTAATGGCACATCTAATTCATCGAGCGGGTTTTTTAATTTGATTAAAATGTGTTTTTCACCGTCTGCAACAATTTTATCCACTTTTGCATAAGCTATCTCATCGCCAAGGCCGCCACTTCCCGGCCATCTAAAAACACGGATAAACCCGATTTTATTAAGCAAATAATCAAGTTCGCCATCGCCATTTGCGAGTTTAACGTCACCGATCGTCGTCTGTGACGTGTCGGACTGAACCCATGATTTGATTGATGTCTTGTGCTTAAATGGTGACATTAATCGACCATCAGCCCATGTCGAGCCAGTTACATTAAAGCTGTTAATCCCAAAATAAACAGATTGAGTTGGTGAGCTGACGCTTGATGCGTAATTAAGCTCAACAAGTATGGTCATTATGCCACTCCCTGCGAATCTAAGAAACGCCCAAGCTTGTCATCGACAGATTGTAACCATTGTATTTGCTTGTTTCTGTCGCTATCAGCTTCTTGATTCGCTTGTTGTGATTCGGTGCGCATGGCTTTAATTTCAGCATCAATTGACTGGTTTGTGTCATTAAGCTGTGTCATCTGGCTGAGCTGTTGACTTGCGTTTGTTGTTGGGTCGATATTTTCAAAGAAAGGGGCTAATTGGTTCGCTTGGTCGGCTGGTAAAGTTGAAATATATTCTTCCATTGCCGCCAGCATCGCTTCGCGTGCTTCCGGATTTGTCGACTTCTCGATGGCGGTCAACATGGCGTCCAAATCTTCAGCAATGCCCTGCGGTAAGCCCATGATAGTTGCTTCAAGCGCATCATTTAATAGGCTTTGGTCATCAGCCAAGTTACCCAAAGAGATACCTACGGCGTCAGCTAATTCGGTTATTTCAACGCCCATCGTTGCGGCCACATTCGCTAACGCGGTGCTTGTCTCAACTGTGATATTTTCTAAATCAACACCCAAGTCAGTCAAAAACTGCTCAACCGGCAAACCTAACCGCTCGGCTAATTCGGCGAAGCTGTCATTTGTGACACTTGATAACTGGCCGATTTGTTCAGCGATTGCCCATGCGGCGTCAAAGTTCTGGCTCGCCGCTTGTTGCTCCATCAACTCATTTGCTCGCTGTTGCAATGCTATCAGCTCTGCATTTTGCCCGATCATGACAGTGCCGGTGTTATCGCCACCTGGGCTACTGGTCACGCCCAAACCAGCCAATGCGCCTGTAACCATATCGAACAAGTCTGTATATTGTTCGCCAGATGCCCAAACATCGCGTCCAAGACCTAACAGCACATTTGCAAGCCCCGGCAATGCGTTCAGCGCGTGAATATCACCCATTTGAGCCAGTGCCAGCATTTCATCAAACTGCGCCTGCGCTTCTTGTAGCTGTTCCATCGGGTTCAGCGTTGACAGTGTATCGTTAAGCAATAAGCTGTCTAAATAGCCTTGTATATTCTGGATGGCGCGCAATTCATCCTGATAACGATTCTGGTTAGCCTGTCCGACCTGCTGAATCATTGAGCCTTGTTGCTCAAGTAAGGCTATTTGCTCATTGATTTGGTCTAATTCGGTGCCGTATAGGTCAGTCAGTGCGCCCCGGATGTCGTTTTCAAGCATTGCAATAGCTTGCTGAATCTGGCGGCTGGCATAGGTCTGTATCATCGCCAATTCGCGCTCTGTTGCACCTAATTCCTTAGCTGTGGCGATTTGTTCGTTAAATGCGTTTTTAATGTCTTTAAGCCGCTTTGCGAATGGTGACAAGTCCATGTCTTCAAGATCGCTTCCGATTTCTGCCATCATCTCGGCTAATTCATCGGCGTTCTGACCGCGAATCTGCGCCAGTTGAGCTTCTGCATCAATAACAACACCAATAGCTTCGGCGGCTTCTAACCACTCAACAACCATTTCGGCTGATAATGTCGGCAATATGCTTTCAAACAATTCCCTGAAGGCTTCGTTCGATATACCTGAATCAAGGCCAATATCTGCTAATTCGCTGTCACGGTTTGTTACTGCATTATCAAGCGCGTTTTGTGCCAGTTCCTCGGCTGAATAGAATGTGTCAAAGTAGGCTTGCCACAGTGCTTGTGACCGCTCAACACCGCCCGCGGCTTCGGATATGTCAGCGGCAAATTGAACAAATGCCATGCGCGATGTATCAAGCGAAATATCCATGATATCAAGCGCATCAGTAAGCTGACTTGTGGCTTCTGATATGCGACTGTACGCATCAAGCAGTGTTTCGCTTGGTTTTTTCATCGATTCGATGCTGTCGGCGACTTCTGTTAGCGTGTCGAATAAGCCAACGCCATTAACAATGTCAGTTCCGGCCGCAAGTAACATTTGAGCACCGTCAAGGAATAATTCAGCATCCATGCGCCACCGGTTAGCGATGTAATCAGCTTCGTTCACAAGCGCGTTAGCGGTTTGAGTAAATGAACCGATGGCACGGCCATAATCATCGAATAATTGAACGACCTGGTCATATTGAACAATAATCGGGTCAAACGCCTGATTTAATGACGCAATTATGTTCTCGGCACTGACACGCATCCCAAATTCTTCAATGCCTTCATTGAATGTGCGACCAAGAACAGTGCTGATTGAACTAACCAGATTGCCATCGGCATCAAATTCTTGTTCTATGCTTCCGCTGACCAGGTTCGGCACGTCCACACCCAATGCCTGCGCTGATGCTTCTGCGATTTGTTCAGCGGCATCTTGTATTTTTTGCAATACTTCACGAATTTGAGCATCAAGTTCGCTTGTATCAATTCTGGTTTGTGTGCCACGGAAAAATGAACGTTCGCGCTGTGATTCGGTGTATTGCGAACCTGAAACACCACCTAAACCAACACCACCGCTAAAGCCACTACCTGTCAACTCGTACGCCGTGCCAAATAATCGACCACCTGTTATCGCATTAAGTGATTGAGCAATCTGCCCGATTGCTTGGGCTATGGGGCCAAACGCCCCTGTGGCGGCTAAATCAGCGGCGGTGCTTGCGACTCTTCCCGCGTCATCCTGACCCTCTGTTCGATTCCAAGCGTCAAATGCAAATTGCGCCAAAGATGCCATGTCGGCCGCACTTCTGAATGATTCCTGCCCACCTGCAAATAAGCCCTCAAACATGCGTGTAAAATCACTGCTTGGACTAACTTCAATGTCCGCTTTTTCAATCGCTTGTTGTAATATTTTAGGCAACTCGTCAAATATTCCGGTTAATGACGATGCAAAGTCACCTGTAAATATTCCGCTAAATCCACCCGAACCGGTAATTGAACCCATTAAGGCGGCAACTTGTTGCAACTGTTGCAATACATGAGACGGTACGCCTAATTGTTCAAGTGCGACCCTGAATTCATCCGTTGCATCGGCCGCCGCTTTAATCTCGGCTTCGCTGTCTTTGTATTGTGCATCGAGGCGTTTAAGAGCTTCCAGTGCGTCATTAATGGCTTTTTCATTGCCCTGGTTAGCGAGAATATAGCGACCAATGATTTGAACCTGCTCATCTGTGGTGCGGTTCAGCGTTTCCATCGGTGTTTCGAGGGATTGAACAATGCCGGTGAAGTCGTTTAATAGTTCGTTTGCTTCGTTAAACGCATCATCGACCAGTTTTTGCATGGCTTTTTCTGTTTCTTCGGCTGATTTGCCTAAGCCGGCCATGGCTGTTGCGGCTTTTTCCGATGGTTTAGTTATTCCATCTTCAATTGGTTTTTTTGCATCCTTTGCGGCTTTTTCAACTTTTTGTATATTGCTTTCGATGTTCTTGTAAATACCATCTATTTCGCTGAATGTTTTGTCACTTGCAATGTTGTTGGCGAGGTTTTCTCTTGACCTAAGTAGCTTTTCTTCGTTTTCAGTTATTTTTTGACTTAATTCTTCTGCTGATTCTGTTAACTCCTTAAATGATTCTGGAACCATCCAACCAGCACCTATCTTGTTTGCTTTTTCCTGTATGTCTTTTGTGAAAATTTCACCAATTGTGACTGCGCCCAATTTTAAGCGGTCAACAAAAACATCAACATAACCGGCCATAATCTTAAAAGACTCAACGACCATTCCAGTTAGAGTTCCAACTGTTTTACCAACGGCAGCAAATGCGCCATTGAGATATAAAGCAGACTTATAAACGCCAATGACAGTTGTATTTATAGTTTCAAATTTGCCAGCTGCATTTGATATACCGCCATCGTTAAAGTTGGTAATCATCTGGCTGAACACCGGCAATAAGTCACGTCCAATCGATTCTTTGAGCCCTGTTACACGGGCATTCAGCACAGTTAATTGGTCATTGAATTTTGCGGCGGCATCAGCTGAATCTTGTGAGATTGTCTTGCCAAATGAATCAGCTTGTTTGTTGTAGGCTTTTATCCCTTCCGCGCCCTCATCAAAAAGAGTAATCAGCTTTGTTCCGGAACGCCCAAATATGTCCATGGCCGCGCCAGTTTTAACCGACTGATCTTCTACTTTAGATAACCGGTCTGCGATTAATAAAAACTGCTGTTCTGTATCAAGTGATTTAAGCTGGTCCAGGGTAATTCCAAGGGCGTCAAATGCCCGGGTCGCCGTGCTTAAACCGTTCACGCCGTCGTTAATGGTTTTGGACATTTTCGACACTGATGTGCTGAAACCGTCCAGGGTGTTATCGGTCAGGCCAAGGCCAAGTCGCATTTGGGAAAGGAACTCGGTAGATATACCAAGTCTTTGTGACATTTTCTGGATACTGTCTGCGGTGTTCGCGTATTGCTTTGTCAATGCACCAAGGCCGGCACCGGCGGCCACAGCACCACTGGCAACGACTTTTAAGGCACCCTCAATCTGGCGCTTTATCTTTTCGCTTCTTTGTTTAGCGATGCGCGCGGCTCTGTCCATATCGGACGTGAAGCCGGCGAGATTAACGCCAAAGTCAAGGGTGAGTGCTCGTACAGACATTAGTTATATTTATCCAATAGGGGTGCAATAAATTCTTTAGCGCCGGGTGACAGGTTCTTAAACTTGAGTTTTTCTTTTGTCATGCGCTCAAAGAACATGAAATCATTGATTTTTAATTTTTCAGGTTCTTTAACGATTGTTCTGCGGAATTCTGCGGCGATTTGTGCCATGTAATAATCATGGCGGATATCACCAACAGGCGATAATTTATTAAATGCGCACCAGGACACAAATTCCCGGTGCGACATTCGTTTTTTCAGGTCGCGAATAGTCGAACCCAAACGGAGCGCCAATTCATGCCACAGGTACTCCGTGGGGTTCTCTATGAGTTTTTTTCAGCGTCCTCAACTTTGACGTTAAAGCCGTTCATGTCCATGCACTTATCAAAGATTTGTTTAAGTGCGGCGCTGGATTTATCGCCAAGCTGTTTTGCTTGCTCGTTTGTCTTAATAAGCAAGTTACCGGCCGAATCAACGAGACATTTACGGACTAATCCAGTGCGCATTCCAACCATTTTCGATTTATCTTCTGAAATGCCGGAAAAATCAACGCTGACAGTTTCAGCCTCTTCAGATGACAATGGCTTGAGATATACCGACTTGCTGTTCCAAGCCGGTACTTCAAACTCAATCACCTCTCGGTCATCAATCTGCAACAGGTCATCAAGTGAGTTAATGTGGTTTGTCATAGATATCTCCTTATGCCAAACAATCGAAAGTCGGACGACCTTCAAGGATAAATTCAACTTCACCGCGTACCGCATCACCTGCTGTGCTGGATACACTGAAGTTATTAACATATGCCGCAAAGGACATAATGACGTCAGTGCCATTAGGCTCTGTTACACGGTAGTTGCGCACTACCTTTGATGCAGATGCGTCATCAGCTTCGAGCTGCGCCTGCTCTGTGTCGCCTTTACGTATGTTAATGGTCACGGTTAAGTTGGGAGGGGTTTTATATCCTTTGAGATATACCCGCTGCAAATCTTCCATCGATGTGATGTCGATTTGTTCTCCGGAGCCACCGCCAACAGACGGAACGCCTTGGGTTCCACCGATGATAGTGAACACTTCTGGGCTTGCGCCGTCTCCGACCTGTAATTGATTGCCAATTGTGCCAAGTTCGTTAGCCATTTTTTTCACCTTTCTAAAAATAAGCCCACGAATTGCGGGCATAAAAAAACCCGCTTTATGCGGGCTATAAAAACTTGTGAATGATTGTTAATTCAGTTCATTCACAAACCAATCATTGATAATTCTGTAAGACCCTGTTTCAGGGTCGGGATATTCGTCATCTGTGTATGTTATTTCGCGGCCGATTAGTTTCATCGACTGCTGTAATTCGATTTGTGCTAATTTCGCTTGTTCAAATGTAGAACCATAAATCTGAAACATGAATGTATTTCGCCATCCATCGTTAGATATCATGTCTTGAACAAGCGGTGTTTTTTGTACAGTGAATCGCACATAAGGATATTGCACATTATCAGGTGCAAGGGTTCGGTAAATGCGACCACCGGCCACGCCATCAGCTATCAACTTATCGCGCACCTGTATTTCATTCATAGTTCAACTCGAAGCCGTGTTTTTTCGCTTTTCTGATCGCGGTTTTAAGGCGCTTATCCATGCCCTTTTCAAAAGTCGGTATCATTTGCGTTTGGTTCTTATCGAATGCGCCGGTAAAAAATGGTTGTGGTGCCTGTTTTTCAGTTCCAAAATTGACCATAAACCAAAACCAGGCGGCGTTTTTATCCAGTCTTGAGCGCCCTTTGTACATTTTTATCTGGATGTTTTCAGTCATGCCGACGAGATGCGGGTTTTTATCACGTCTGACCCTGACGGCTCGTTTTAATCGGCCGTGTTCGACTTTAATTTTTTGGCCTTTAAAGCTGACATATTCCTCACCGGTTCCGACCGGCGCATCTGCGATAATATCCTTTTTAACCATGTTCGCGATGTCTCGCAGTGCCAACGCCAATATTCCACCTCGGCTCGATGCGGTTAACTCATTCGGCAGCGCCTTTAAAGTTCTTGTTAGCTCTTCCAGTCCGTGAATTTGAACTTCATCTCGCTTAACCGTCATAGTGCCGCCGTTGTTTTTACCATGATGTGATCGTTTGTATCGGCCACAACCGAATTGACACGATAGACAATCCCATCAAAGTGTATTTCATCGTTATGGGTAATGTCTGTTGGCCACATGCGCCATAATTTGTGGTCTATCTGGTAATCTGCGCCTGTCTGGGATTCTTTGGCTGATTTGTTGACCCTTTGCGCCCAAACTTCGGCAATCTCAGTCAATGTCGGGTCGGGTGCGCCGTATGAATCAGTGTCGCTACTTGGACGCATTATTTTAATCAGTTTATCGAGTTTTCCGGCGTTCATTTTTCTTTTGGCGTTAATTTTTTAAATCTATTCCCTTTGCCATCGGTATAAATCATGGTTTCATCACATTCAAGATTCAGGTCTTCAACGCCAATAGTCAGTGTCGCTCTGGCTATGTCGCCCGGGTCAATTGATATTTCGCATTTATATATGTTTTTTATTTTTTTGCCGTCATCAGATAAGAACTTGATGTCCTTTGATAAAACAGGATGTCCGTAATTTGCTTTGCCTATAATTTTAATCATATCGTTTCTCGTAAGTCCTGTTTTTTAAAGCAGTGTAAGGCGGTGCCCGGGGTGCAGTTAATCACATCGACACCTTGTCTTTCTAAATCTTTTGCCAATCGGCCAAAGGCTGGAATCCATGCTTTGAAATTGTGTACATTACCCAATCCTCTTTTGTGTTTTCCGTGCCAGTGCGTTCCATGCATATCAAAGCCAAGCATGACAATCTTTGTCGCACCTTGCAAATAAGCCCAGTTTATCGCCTGATAACCACCGTTCCCGCCGGTGTGTACCTGTTCTAATCCAAGTCCGGGGCGGTCAAGGGTCTGTATCTGTTCGACTTCGGAATATTGGACTGATATTTTACGGCCTTTAAAGTCCATGGCTTCCGGGTATTTTTCCCACCATACCTCATCGCAACCCCATAGAACATCAGCCCATGGTGCCAACTCATAGGTATTATTAGTGACGATGACCGTACCTTTGCCGCGGCAGTAATCGACGTCGTCTTGTGTCAGCGATTGACCGGATGCGCAAATAATAAACGTTGACATAATCAAACATAACGCCGGGCGTCATCACCAATAATTGACTTTAAAAATTCATGGTTAGGGTCTGGTGTTGCCACCATGTCATGACCAACACCAATACCAACACGACCTGGCATTCCTTTTATCCCTAAACTGTCCCGTGTGCTTAATAATTGACCGCCAGACTTCCACAATTCCATGTCAATCCATTTGTTGTTAGTTGATTTTCGTAATCTCTCTATGCCTGTCTTTGTAACACCTGTCGAGCATAAGCTTGCATGCTTTGTATTTCCGCAGTGCCTGTATGTGTAATTGTTGACGTTGTAATAAATGGCATTTTTCTCACCAACGATATCAGCATTATTCAATGCTTTAATCATTTTTTCAACATAGTGTGGGCTGTACCAGTCGTCATCTTCACAAATCAGCACCTTGTCACTGTCGATGACTTCTTGTAATAGCCTGGCCACGGCCTTAGATTGTGTGTTTTCACCGTTCCAGACCCAATCAGCGACGATGTAGTGGTCGCATCGGCTCGGAGCGTGGCCGTGTGGCTCGACGTCATCCAGGATAATCCATTCAAAGTCCTGAAATGTCTGACGGGTCAAATAATCGTTTAAATTGGCTATGGCTTCCGGCCGACCACCGGTGGGCGTGATTATTTTATTTGACACGCTTAAAAATCCCTACGCAATCGCACCAAGGATCTCGGTCGTCGATGTATGTTTCGACCAATTCCCAATCATCAGATAATTCAGCCAGTGCGGCCATCGAATCAGCCAAAAACCGCCAGCAGTCAATCGGATAAGCGTGGTAAAACTGCGCTGATGGCACGTTTATGTAAATCAGTTCACCGGCCACGCGCATCATTTCTTTTACAGTGACCCAGAATGACGGGTCATGCTCAAGGCATGATGATGACACAATCACATCGACCGACTGGTCATCAAACGGAAATGGCTGACCTAATTTAGCCACCACATCCACGTTAGGGCCCTTTTCGATGTCCATGCCGGTATAGTCACGGAATAATGGTTTTAGGGTTCCATTTACGTCGTATGAACCGACGTCCAGAACCTTTTTATCCGTGGCGTTGTACTTATGAGCGAACTTTTTCGCGTTCTCAAAGGCTGTAACGTGCATTATCTGTACTTGGTTATCAATTGAATAATGCGGTCAAACCCGACCGGCACCGGGTAAGTGCTAAAGTCAGTCACGACACCCCTGTTTTCGTAATAATGATTTGTCAGGACCAATACGGCCGCTTTAGCAAGTGGATAAGGCGCAATATCACCCTCATTAACCGCTGTTTCGGCTCCAGTGACTATATATTCGCCAAAGCCGGCAATATAGGTCACTTTGACTTGTGATTGCTTTGTGAATGTCAATCTTGCGCCATATTTCGATGTCTCTACTATCTCATAATCAACATCATCACCTGAGCCGTCTTTTACGCTAACAATTCCGCGTACCGGGGCCGATAGGTCGATATACTCACACTCGCGATCAACCTGAGTGCATTTGGCGCGCTGTAAGACTAATCCTGCATCACCTTCAACATCGTCGTGCGCAACATCAATCCAATGCTGAAACAAAGTATCTTCAGCAGTCGATGTGACACGGCTGTTTGCCTTTGCTTCGGCTAATGTGACTATCTGGTCGCCCAGGCGCTCAATGACGTTCATTTTTTAGATTTTGGCTCTTCTTTCTTTTCAGGCGCGGTTATATGCCCTGATTTAATCAGGCGTCGAATCACTGATTTAGGCAAATCGCTTTGGTTAATAGGGTCGCCTACACGAGCGTGGAATTTACCCACGCTAAATCGTTTTAGTGCTTTCATTTTTTCTTACCTTTATTCGATTTTGGTTTGGCTTGTTTGTTTTCAGGGCTTTTTGCCTGTTTTGTAACAAGCCCTAACTTCTCATATTTTGAGACCACCTCTTTTCGGTAATCGGACTCTTTTAGCGTGTCACCACGTTTAATTTCATTGCCGTGCGAATCAATAAATGGTTTATTTGCTTTCATAATTAACTCCAATAAAAAAGGGGCTAATTAAAGCCCCTTTTTAGGTTTAAAGGTTACAGACTACCTTCGATAAACGCATCTTCACGTTCAACAGCTAACGCCAATCGCTCTTCAATCAAAATGGCAATCATGTTTTCAATGAAAAAGTCACCATGTGATTCAGAGATTCGGACAGTAGCTTGCTCTCGGTCGTAAAGAGTTGCGGCCAATGCAAATGAACCAACTAAGAAGTCACCAGAATCTTGATTATAAGATTCAACTACTCGACGACCCCAAAGACGTGTTTCAGTCTGATTCATTGGGTTAGCAAACAAATATGCATTGTCGTCTGTTTTGGTCAGCTCGATGTTCATCCAATCTTCAGGATTTAACACAACACCGGTCGCCGGCATGCCTGATAATCCGGCTTGATAAATTGCACGGCGGATTTTATCAATTGAAGTATCGCCGGAAACATTCAAACCAGTATCATATGCGGTGGCATTGGTAATCAAGCCCGACAGGTTTCCAGAAGTGCCATCACCTTTAAGCAATTGCGCATCTTCTTTAAATCGGACGCCGTATAAACCTGTCGTGTTGATTTTGTCACGCAAACCATTGACATCATTCAAAATCTGACGTGAAGCGGCAAACCAATGAGATATTAGCTCGACAGGTACGGTCACTTTTTCCCATGTCATGTCTGACTTAGGTTTTGGTTGTCCTTGAACGCCAGCATTTGAACCAGTACCTTGTGGACCGGCATTGTTCGTAAATGAACTTTCTCGTGCAAATACAATGGTTTCTGAACTTGTGCTAACAACAGTCAAAAGGTCGCGAATCGAGACAGGAAGTCTTTTTCCGTCAACCGTTGGTCGGTAATCCGGAACAATCAAATCAGCGCCAGAACCTGAAGCATTTGTGATGTCTTTCTTAAATAAAGACATATTCTGCTTAGTCAAGGTCATATTACCGCCTGAATATTCGCTTAACTTCTCACATTCAGCGGCGAATTGACCGATTGATTTAGACACGCTGGCCGCTTTATCGCGGGTGCTGTGTTTTTCGATTAAGTCATCCAAAGATTTTTCAACCTCTGAAACCTGGGCTACCAATTTCTGAAAATGGCCTTTGGCATCTTCTGATTCTTTGCCTTTAGATTCGATTTCAGATTCGATGGTTTTAACGTGGTCGTCAATCTCTTTGTATTTAACTTCCAAAGAGCCTTGTTTCTCTTTGATGTCTTTTAAGCCCTGAGAAAGGGCGTCTTTAATTTCTTGAATACCGTCTGACATAATTAATTCCTCATGTGTTGATTAATAAATGATTTAAGGTCTGATAACATCGCGTTATCAGGTACCCCATGATCACCATGAGGGTTAAATGCACCTGAATCACTCAAGTGTTTTTTGAATAGTGACGCTATGGCCACCGCTTCAGATTTAGAACATCCGTTTTTCTTGGCTATATGCTCAAGTTCTCGAATGTCTTGTAAATTGTATGTTTTGACCGTTTCGATGGTGGCTTCCGGGTTCATTCCAAACGGAACAATAGAACCCTCCCATAGTTCGGCGGCTTTAATGATGCGGATATATTCATCGTCCTTTTCAATCCATTCGGAACCACCGGGCAAAATATCAAAGCCGACTGACATCCCATCAAGCGTTCCGTCTTTCATAAATTCGTATTTATCCCGAACATAGCCAACTTTTAAATTAAGCTGACCATCGACGTGCAATCCTTTTTCGTCTTGAGTGATTTTGGCTTTACCAGCAAGCAAATCCATGTTGTGATTAAAAAGCATTCGGACATATCCATCTTTAGTAGTCTTAAACTTTTTGAATGCACCTTGTTCAATAACATCGTTTCCAAGGTCAACATTGTCAAAGACAGATACATAACCAAAGAATTTACCTTTATTGTCGGCATCTTTTAGTTCAAATGGGGCATTAATTCTCATTTTGTTCACCTGTGGGTGTAGTTGAGTTTGAATTCAGTGGCGCGTAAATCTCATCACCACCTTTAATCGGCGGTTTGTTTTCCATCGCTCTGATTTCGTTTGTTGTCAAAATGGCCGCGGTTCTGGCCTTGCCATATACATCAAATCTGGTTTGAGTGTCAGGTCGTAACAATGGCGCGGTATCAAACTCAAAATAATGGGTGCTTTGCATCGCTCGACTTAATACCTGAGTATTGAGTGCCTTTTCAATTCTGACTAAATAGGGTCGCAAGGTGAATTGTAGAAAATGCTGGTTTCCTTGCTCATTATTGTTAAATTTAGAGCCGTCTGGTTCCATCATCATCCATAGCGGGATACGCAGGAATCGGGCGGCTTCGGCCGTCTGATACTTCCGGGTCTCAATAAACTGGCTTTCGTTATTTTTACCGCTGACTTGTGAATATTTCATGCCAGCTTCTGTGATTGCAAGACGGCCTTGGCGCTCCATTGACGGATTAAGAAGTGGTTCATATGCTTCTCTCAAATCCTTGCGCTGTTCTGGTGTCAATATACGATCAATCTGAAGTACACCAGACGGCCTACCACCCTGACCAAAGAATCGGCCACCATATTCATCAGCGGCCAATGCTAAAGCAACGGCGTGTTTACTGTATTTCTGTAAGCGTGAGCCCTCAAGGCTTCCAAGTCCGCCAAAACCCTTAACGCGGATAACTTCATCAAATTCAAGCCGCTTTTGACCTGTTTTTTTATACTTTATGTAGTAGGGCTCATCTTCATCGGTTTTTAATTCCAAATTATCGTTAAAGATATACTCAAATATCCCACGATTACCAAACATTTGCTTAGTCGAGTAGCCGGTACCATATATGACCATGCTCATAGCTATTTGTTCTTTCCACTCAATGTCGCTTTCGTACTTGTTCGGCATTGTCGCAAAGCGATAAAAAAGCGGGTTATCACGGTCTTTAATTCGCCCGTTTTCAGTACGTTTATACAGATTAAGTGGCAAAGTGCCAATGGTCTCAGATATAAGCCTTATACCCGACCACATGGCAGACGCATAAAGCAAAGTATCAGCAGTAATTATTTTATGCGTGTATGAATCATATCCGCCCGATATTTTGTATAGTTCAGGGTCTCGCAATGTCAATTCATTGCTTTTTTTGAACCAGGTAAAAGGATTTAATTTCATACAATCGGGTTTTTCGTAAATGCGTTAAAATCTTCGGTATCATCGTCATCATCATTAAACGATGCCCTGCCGATGGCCATAATCAGCGATACTGCGCCATCGATTTTGTTTTCTTTGCGTTCTTTGTTAGGGTAAACGTTTCCTTTACGGTCTTCTTTGGCTATGACGTTTGACATCATCCAAGTTAACACCGGGTCATTGTTGTGATGTAGTCGACCGCTGTTTATAGCTGATTCAAGTTCTTTCATCGCCGGCGACATGGTGAGCACTTGCTGTGGGTACTCAATCATCTCAACGCCGGTATCTCGGAGCCTTTGGCTTAACTGTTGGGCCTTGTGTTTGTCATAGGCCACGTCCTGAATGTTCGGGTATTTATCCCATGCTTCGGTGATGTCATCTTCGACTTTCTGGAAGTCGATTTCTTCACCATCAGCAACGTTTATGTATCCTTGTTCTTGCCATAGTCGGTAGTTTCCGGTCTTTTCATTTTCAATTGCCGACTGTGGCAGGTAGTTTTCGGTAAACACCCAATAATGGCGTTTTCCGTCAATTACTTCGGTAAACAGGTGGATAATCGATGTAAAGTCAACATGGCTTGATAAGTCGGCACCTAAATGCGCCTGCTTATCAATGACCTGGTCAATGGTTAGTTTATCGTCACCGCATTTCTGCCAGCGTTCCATATTGAAGTAGGCTGTTTTTGCACCTACCCATTGGTTACCGTGCTTTGTTCTAAATGCGTTTTGTTTGGCCGGGTTGTTGATAGCGTCCTGTTGTTGATCAAGTAAGAACTGTTCACTGACACTAACCCCCATATTTGGGTTCGCTTTGGCTAATACTTTCGGGTCTGACCAATCGTCTTTTTCATCAAAATGATAAATGATGCCAAACATACGGTCATTGACCACCGTCCCCTCAAGCACTTTGGTTAATTCAATCCTTGCGTCATAACAGGCGCTGTACTGATCAAATCCAGCGGTTGTGATGATAAACAATAATGGCTGCTTTCTTGCACCCATGCCAGTTTTGGCCGTATCTCGCTGACTTGAGTCCGGTGCTTCGTGATACTCATCAAGAATCCAACAGCTCGGACTGGCACCATCGCCAGGCTTACCGATAACCGGCTCGAACTTTGACCCGTTCCATGGGATTACCATTGATTTTGCGTTTATCTGAATACCGAACTCTTCTTTAAAATCCGGGCTTTTTTCAGTCATGATCTTTGCTGGTCTAAAGACTTCCCAAGCTTGCTTTTCTGATGTAGCACCAGAATAAACTTCAGCGCCGTGTTCGCCGTCCATAGCAAGCATGTAGTTACCTACACCGGCGGCTTTAATGGACTTTCCGTTTTTGCGCGGTATTTCCTCGTAAACATCGGTAAATCGCCTGATTCCTTTTTCATCAACCCAGCCAAAGATGCAAGTTAGGGTAAACGATTGCCATGGTTCTAATTTGACCGTTTCGCCTTTGGCCGCCCATTCGCCTTTGGTGTGTGGCATTGATTCAATAAACCGACAAATCCTTTCAGCCTTTCTCGGGTCAAATGAATATTTTGTTTGATTCCTTAGATCATCAAGCTGACGTTTGCATGCCAGAATTGTATATTTACCGGCCGGTATCTTTTTCGATACAACGTCCTCAGCATATTTTGTCGCACGATAACAGTGCTCGTACTCCGTGTCCTTGAAGTACGATGATAACTTTTTACGCGCCAAGGTTACATATCCTTAAACTTGGACTTTTTATCCTCTTTTTTTGGTACCACCACCGAAGCCCTGGCACATGGCGTCATGCCAAGCTGTTTAAGAATCCCCTGCATTTGTGTCATTTTTGAAGCCTGAAAAACTCGAGGGCAATCTCTGAACTCTTCCAGCAAATGAACAAGAGCCTCAACAGCCAAAGCATCTGACTGCTGCAATACGCCTTCAGCACAATTTGATTTTATTTCATTCCAGATTTTCTTTTGCTTCGCCTTAAAGTAAGTTGGCGGCTTTCCTAATAATTCTGTTTTAGGTTCGTTTGGGCGTGCGCGGTCCGGATTTTTTTTAAAAGCATTATTCAGCTCTAAAATCGCTGTTGGTTTTTTCTTGGCCATTGCGCATTTAAAATAATTGAAATGTTTTATTTGTGGAAATAAAAAAATCCCTTGGGCAAACGAACTATGGTTAAACCTATTTATGATTTAACCCACCCCCCCCGGTGTCATTTGTTACGTGTATCTGTGTGTGTTTTACTTGTTTTACGGCCGAAACCACCGTCATACAGTGCTGTTTTCCTGTTGTGACAGGTACTGCATAAGGATTGCAGGTTACTCGGGTCATTATTCCAGCTGTTACCATCGATGTGATCGACAACATTAGCTGACCTGGTAAGTCCTTTGTCCAAACAATCAGCACATAATGGATACTGTGACAGCTGACTGTTTCTGATTGATTGCCATGCCTTTGATCCGGTGTTGTACATCCGTTTGCTTTGCCTTATCTTTGCCTGCTTGATGTCACGTTTACGGCGCAGTTCATCCTTATGGGATTTACCTTTACTGATTCTGTGAGTCTTTGGCTTTGATGGCATTGTGATTCAGGCATAAAAAAAGCCCGGCGGTTTGGTGACCGTCAGGCTTTATATCTGTTTGGATTCGCGGTTAATTGTGATTCATCCACAACACCGCACAATGGGAAATATACCCTAAAAACTGTCTAAATGCAAATTTTTAACGCTTGCTTCAACCACAACCCTACTTATTATTGATTAATATTTTCAGCAGCATCCTTAATGCCAATCATTGCATCTTCACGGCTCATGCTAAAAAAATTCATAAATAGAGATATACAAAACTCATAAGATGCCGACTGCAACGCATCATAGATATAATCAATCATATCATCAGATGCCATCCCCAAACTCTCGTATTTCTCAATCTCATTAACAAAACCAATAATGCTTTTTATTTTTTCTTTTCTTGTAAGAATTTTGTCACTCATAAGTCACCTTCGTCAAAGCCGTTAATCATCATAAAAACACCAACCACCTGTAACAATACAGATATAAAACTTTTCTCTGCATAAAATACAAAGTATGCGTTGTAGATGTTCAGCTGGTTATTTATCGTTATTAAGTAGAAAATGTGAATTGATATCAATATTCCAGAAACAAACAGAATAAATCCTGCGTATTTTAAGAACAACTTAATCATAAACCACCGCCCGAATCTTACGCTCTGCATTGACCAATCTATCTGATAGGTTCTGTGCGATTGTCATCACAGCATCGCGGTAGTGTGTGATGTAAGTGTCTTTACTGCATCCTATCCGTGCCGCCGCATCACGACTACTAAACCGGCGTTTCTGTACAGCTGAATCGACAGCTAAATATGCACACGCTCGAAGCATATCATCAAGGGCCCGGGTTCCTTTAAAAAACGCAGGATAGTTAGACGTCCGCTTTAACCGGTCAACCTTGGCCACAAGACCTTCCATGTCCGGCACCTCAGAATAAATCATATTTAGTAGCTGTCTATGAATGAACTCTTTATCGCCCTGGTCAATATAAACGAATAAAACAAATTCCTGGTCAAACTTAGAATCAAGCAACCCAACAGATGATTTTATAATGTCCTTGAATGTTATAGTTGATACACCGCCACGGCCGCCCTTACCGAATGAATCATGTAAGCTGGTAGACCGCTCGGATAAACCGGTTATTAATTCTTCTAAATTCATCGCTTAGCCACCTTCATCGGAATAACATTAGCCGAACGTTTCTGCCGGCACCGTTCATAAATCTTCGAGTTGTCGAACTCAAACCCCCTATCCATTATCTTCTTGGGCGCGTACTTAACCGCCCACTGTTCAAGCCGGTCTATGTTGGTTAACGGCACCTTGCCGCATAAGTACCCGGCCGACTTTAACTGATCAGCACGACGGCACCGGGCCCGATAACACATCATCCGATAACCGAAGTAACCGGCCACGGCCAAACCCCACAAAATTATAATAGTCATAACTGCATTACCTCACTAATAGTCTGTGCTAATAAATCGGCTTCCGTGCCATAGATCCGTTCAAAAGTTGTTTGCCCTGCATGAAGCGCCACGCCATGGCCACCGGTCCGGTGATGTTCAGGGCATAAAGGAATAACCATCCAGTCTGATGCCCGCTGACTGGCACCGGCCACAAATCGCGGATGGTGCAATTCCGGCGGGCGGCGACAAATAAGACACCCCAGTGATGCCACTTTGTTTTTGTATTGCTTAACGTTCACGACGTAATCCCATGGCCTCGTAATAAAGGTCGCTGTTAGTGGTGAGAATCGCACCTTGCGGTGTAAAGTGATAATAGATGTTGTTCAGGTACCGAGTGAATTGCTCAGTATTCATCAGACTGGTGACCGGCCATTCCTTAGCGATTAACAGCTTATCTTCTCGTTCATGGATGCCACGCATCGCCAGTGACCAGGTGTAAATGAATTCGCTATCCTCCGACATAATTGGCACCCCGAACTCAAACTTACAATAAGCCCTGATCATATCGATTGTCCATCCACCGATAGATTCGGCTGCCTTGCCTGGTTCAAGCGAAAACGACTGACGCTCTAACTGATTAAACCAGTGAAACTGCAATCGATTCTGAGCCAGCGACCGGTCACCCTCAAAAGGCTTTATCTCCAACAAATGCGGGCTTTGCTCAATGGAAGCCAGTTTGTAGCATTCGTCTACAGCATTAACGGCTTGCCGATGATCGTTAACTGTTTCAATTATAAAAGTTCTACGAATCACCCGAACGCTCCCTGGCTACCATGGCCATCCTGATTTTCTGAACAGTTACCCAGTGATTCCAGACCCGCTGCTTTTGCACGTCGGTTAAATCCATAGTGCCGACATATTCGATTAACTCCGACTTGGTCATCGGTGTTACAGCACCTTGGATAACGCCCATATTGATACGCTCGCCCATGGTTCATGCTAACTCCCACACGCCACGGCGAACATTGCGGATAAACCCATGGCCTTTAAGGTACCTCAATACGTTGTCAGTCTTTTGACCTTCGCCAACAAAATCTAAAAGCTCACGTCTGGTAAGCTTTCCATGCCTGTAAAAATGCACAATAACTTCTTGAGTAACCTCACTCTGCGGCCGGCCATGTGTGTCAGGTGGTTTAATCATACGATTTCCCCATTCTCAATAGCCATAATCGCACGGCCAATAATTTCAGGAATCTGTGGCACGACGGCATTACCTAATCCTCTAAGTCTGTCCACCCGGCGGGGTATCCCATTAGCCACTCGACCCACTCTGGGTTCAGCTGGCCATTTGATTGGTCTATCCTTTGAACATATTCGGAAAGATTCACGCCTCTTGAATGATTTGCTCTTTTCGCAACTGTTTTTAAATCCATCCTGAATCGGTGGTCTCGGGCAAGTGGTGTCGGATACATCTTCACTTGGTCCTGTAGATTTGTTTGTCTTTTCGTTCCGTCCGGACGAACCCAACATGTCCCGGTCCAATAAGCTTTTTGGCCTGAGCTCGTTTCTGTGGCTGTTGCTGCTGGTGTTGCCCAAAATAGGTGCGGATGCGCTACCTGGTCGTTCAGATTTATTGGCATCCCTTCTTTTATTTTCCTTTTTAATGTTTTTTCGGATTTTGCCCCTCGGCCGCAGTGCGCATCCGGCGTTCTGAACAGGTGTGTATGCTTTACTTGAGTTGATAAATTCGGACATTTTGAACCGTTGTTGTATTTTTTCATCCTTGTTTGAAATTTCACCGGATCCTCGTAAGTTTCCTGACTTCTCGGTGTGAGCCACAATCCACAATCTATCCCGTCTGTGTTGGGCATCGACGGCACAAGCTGGAATAGTAAATGATTGGACTGAGTAACCGATTTTTTCAAGGTCTTTAATGATACCGTCGAGTAACATTTCTGTTTCTCGTAGATATACCGCTTCAAAGTCATCGTATGAACCTTTGAAGCGATGGGTTTTGCTTTCCATTTTAAATAACACTTCGAACTGTTCCATACTGGCGATTCCAGCAACATTTTCACCAACAACCCAAGCCGGCCTGACTTCGTCGATAATCCTGAGCATTGCTGGCCAGAGATGTCTGTCATCTTTTGTGCCATTTCGCCTCCCGGCAAGTGAGAATGGCTGGCAAGGGAATCCTCCGCAAACAAGTTCAATTGATTCGATTCCGTCATTTTTTAGTTGCTCCCATGTGAGCTCAGTCACATCATCATAAAGTGGCACATCAGGCCAGTGTTTTTTTAATACCTTTTGGCACCATGGGTCTATTTCACATTGTGCAACCGGTGTCATGCCGGCCCTCTCAAACCCTAAATCGAAGCCGCCGATGCCAGCGAAAAGCGACATGAAGTTAATCATCAAACCCATCCCGATAAATAAAATCACGGAACTCGGCACCGGGTGGAATACAATTAATGCCGGTCGCCAAATCGTAATATGTTTGATTTGTCGGGTAGTTGGCGAATGCCTGGACACAGATCTCATGTGGCTCTATTGTCAATGGTTCACTGCTCGCAAATCGGACCACTAAAATAAATATTAACTTAATCATAATTTAACCCCTTTACCTTTTAAAAAATCACCAATATTCGGCCGCCCCTGCTCATACCATTCCACCATCCACTGCTTTAGTTCGTGGTTATCAATGCGGTCACCGATAACACCGGTGGCCACCTTGCTCTTCATAAACTGGCAATTGATCTTCAACCGAAATTCATTTAACTTACGCTCGACGTCGGAAAGTGGCTTTTGCTCGATTTGCTTAACAGGATCCGGCACCGGCACCAAATCTGACCGGTCAATGGCCCGGTGAATGCGTTCGGCGCGTTTATACAAAACACCTGAACTCTCACCTTTCAGTTTGTCATATTGCATCTTGATAAAAACGTTATATGCAAGCTGTGATGTCCATTCGAAATCATCTGACTTGCGATTGATGTAATCAAATATTTCATCAATCACCGGTTCAAATGACATTTCGTAACACAGCGCCACGAACTCAGATGGATTAGGTGGAAAGCCCGGATTTGAACGAACATGAAGATTATCAAGCCCAAGCCGAATTAAACCGGCGTCCAGCTTACCCAGCGTATTAACCCAGTTCTGAGCGACAGAGGTTAGCCGGTCATCCTTAACCGGATTAGATCCATACTGGTTATCCCACAGCTGCTTATATTCTTTTCGCATCCGCAACCATAACCAGTTGGCCCGATTAACCGAATCGTGTTCCTGTTGCCTGTTGCATTGATCGCTCGAACTCTTCACATTCTCGGTTGAGTTTATCGGCATAGGATTCTGATTGATTATTTGTCTTGCTGATTGCATTTGATTTCTCCGGAATAGGAATGATTTCATCATCCCAACGTTCTTGATTCAGATATGTGCTCGGGTGAGCGATAAGGGATTTATCAGACCGGTTCATGCTCTCGCATCGCTCGACCTGCTCAGATAGCTTTTGGATTAATTCATCGGATTGATTAAACAGCTTTGATTTTTCCCAAATCTTCAATGCTGTTTTCTTACCGACTTTTTTTGGATATATCGACCACCACTTTTCAAAACCTTTTGACGTGTCGATTTCTTTTTGTTTGTTTTTCTTTTTATTGGGTTTTGTATTAGTGGGTTTTGTAGACCCCCTCTCAGGGGGGGTGGTGTCCCCCCTCTCAGGGGTGGTACCCTTAATGGGGGGTACCCCCTCTAAAGGGGGGTGGTTTTTAGGGGGTAGTCTAAGGCTGAATTCCGTGATTTTACCCAGTTCTTTGTGCCTTGTTATTAGTCCAAAATCTTCAAGTTCTTTTGTGATTTTCGTGATCGTTCCATCCTTAGATATACCGGTATATTTTCTAAACTGACTGACTGAAATACGGTCTTTTTCTTTACCCCACCCGACCGTTTTGCGCACAATTAAAAGATAGCACTTCACGGCATTACCAGAAATATCAGACATAATAACGTCCACAAACGCATTAGGAACCTGAAATGAATTAGGGATTAAATCGCTCATTGTGAATTACCAAAATAAAGGTGGTTTTCAGAGGTAACGGATAACCACCAACCGTCGCGCAACGTGGGTGTGTGGGTGAAGGGCTTTGCGCATAGTGTAAAAAAGGCCCGGGGATAGATGACAAACCAGGGCCAAGACAAGGCGCTGAACCGGGAGGAAAATTCGCGCCGATAGTCGTTTTCAGAAAGGCCAACGACCAAAGCCCGAATAAAACCCGCAAAGCGGGAAACGGCACCGGAGCCCTGAGCGGGGGAATCACCCCGGGCGCCGTTTTTTAATCCTGTGGTAAACTTAGCTTGCGACATAACATTTATCACAGGAATTTTTATGCTTGACGATTTTTTTGATGACGACGAAGATAAAAATGATAAAAAATCTTTATTGAAATTAATTACTTCAAGGAATCCGCCGAATAAATCTTTATTTGAATATGTAGAACCTGAACCCTTAAAAATACCTGAACATAATCTGCCCAGGTATTTCGATATAAGCACAGATATACTTTTGACATTGGAAAAAATAGACTTACAAAATCTACTTAAAGATGATTTTGATGTAATAAAGGATGTAAAACTTAGACAATGCTTATTATCAGGGTATAAAGGAATGTATGTACGAAAAACGACAAAAGATGTAATAAAAGAAATTCTGTCAGATATACGAGCTAATGAGTCCAAACCCAAAACATTGCACTGGTCCATTAGGTCTGTTCTATGGTTTTTAGGCGCTTTGCTTGTGGCATTCATTGGAGCTCTCGCAAGTTCTTACATTCCGGAGATTCGTAATCTGTCAGACTGCATACTTGGAATTGAAGCGTGCGAATCCGGTGGTGATGATTCCTTAGATGATCAAGACAAGAATGGAACAATGCCCCCATTAAAAAAACAATAAAGCCAATAACAAGAAAGCCAAACAAATCTAACACTTTATTTAAGTTTGATTTATTCACAACCCATCACCCCACCCTCTTCCGATTAGATAATCGACTTTTTCCTACAGGATGTCGTGATTTACTACATACCGAATCGACAATCACTGTATCGTCAGAGTCGCATAATTCGATAATATTGGAAGCCTTAAATTTACCCTTTGTTATTTTTTGAATTTGGTAAGCTCTAATTGCAGGAATAGACTTTCTTTTTCGCCAATTAGTAATTGCCATTGACTTGATTTTTAAAGTACGTGCCAAATTCGCCTGGGACCCAAAATGGTCAATAATTTTATTTAATAATTCATTCATGGGAGCAAAGTGTAAACATAACGTTGCGTTATGTCAACATATTGTTGCTTTCATAAGTTTGGATAAAGTGTAAACTATTTGTTTATGGAAACATTAAAAGACAGAGTATTAACAAGGCTTAACAAGCTCGATATGACGCAAACTGAAGTTGCAAAAATCTTATCCATAGATAGGCAAAGATTTTCAAACTGGCTCAGCAGAGGTTCTATTCCGGCAAACAGCATATTCAATGTCGCATCAATTTTAAAGTGTGATCCCGAATGGTTGCAGTTTGGAACCGATAAAAATCCAGACAATCGTATTGAAAGCGAAGCTGAAACATACAGCGCAAATAAAGTTTTGTTATGGGATCATCATAGCGATTTGCCGGATGGTGAATTTTTGATGATTAAAAAACTTGATGTTAAAGCGGCGGCAGGCGATGGATTCCAGAATGACTGGCCGACTCTTAAGAATGAGCTGGCTTTTAGAGTAGATTGGATTAAAAAATCAAAAGCAATGTCCTTTAACTTGCTTGCAATAACTATTAACGGCGACAGTATGCATCCCACCCTTATGGATGGTGATACAGCTATCATTGACCTTTCACAAAACGAAATTAAAAACGGCCAGGTTTATGCTTTTGTAAATAATGAAACATCCGATGTACAAGTAAAAAGACTGTCTTATTATCGAAAAAATATTATTTCAATTCATTCAGATAATGACCATGACCCAAGATATATGCATGACATCCATCTTGCCGATGAGGAAATGGATAACATTAAAATAATTGGCAGGATTGTTCATAGGTCAGGTAGTAGCGGACTATAATTCTTCGGATTTATGAAGTGCCACAAAATCGCTTTCTTTTATGATTTTAATTCCGGCACCATTTCTGTTTAATTCATCAGCTTTTCTGTGCTTTGAACTCTTGGAATGCCCCGCTAATTTTTCAATGTCTTGGTCCCCAACAACCAGAATATCTGTCTTTTTAGAAACACTGCTTTTGACAGAAAACCCCAATTGAGAAGCATAATCTGCCGCCTCACGCCTAACAATAGTCAATGCACCTGTAAACACTAAACTTTGGCCATAAAATATACCTTCCTGATTGCCCTCCCTTGCCACTTTCTCATAAACATGCGGCGACAATGGCTTACCAAGCCTTTCGATTAGTTCATCGAAACCACCAGGGTATTTCTCCAAAGCAGACATAATGACATGGCCGGCCGCTTTTGCGTCCTCAAGAGCATCGTGATGTTTAAACTCATATCCAAGAAACGAACAAACATTATCAAGTCCATAGCCCTTATATTTGAAATCATCCCAAGTACGCCTTGCGACCATAGATGAATCACGCCATTCAACATCTGTTTCTGGTAATTGATATTTTAAACAGGCTCTATTAACCGAAACTCTATCAAAACCAGTGTGAGTAAAACAAAAGTCATCACCAATAAAATCTAAAACATCACCAACCAGCTGATTAAACCGTTTACTGTTTTTAACAGTCCTTTCCGTTATCCCATGGATGTAAACATTCATCTCATCAAAATAATCATCGGGATTTACAAACTCCACATACTCATCCACAACAGCACCGTTTCGATACTTTGCAATCCCTATTTGACAGATAGAAGCAAAATCGGCATTGGCGGTTTCAACATCCAAACAAACAAAATCCACAACAACCTCCGCTCAGAACCAAAAGAATTAATATATTTTGTAAGTTTTGGATTGTCAATAAGTCACTGAATTTAATATTAAATATTGAGATTGTGTAAACATTAAGTGTACCAAAATGTAATTATTTTGTTGACATTATGTAAACACAACGTTTACAGTATGCTCATTCACAAACAAACCTGAGCAACAATGAACCTATATTTAACCCAAAACGAATTAAAAACCGCTGTCGTTGATTACGTCGAAAAGATGGTGCGATGCCAGCATAAAGAAATTGGACCTATTTGCATTCACCAGGGCGGCCAAATGGAAGCCGCCGAAGAGTTAGGCGGTGATTCACCGGTAATATGGATTGACGACATCGAGTTTGATTTAGATACGAGGGCTGACAAATGAGCGCCATCGCCCTGCTTTCCATCGTCGCCGCCGCATTGTGCCTTATTCAGTTATTAAAAGAGGACTGGTAATGCTAAAGCTTAAACCCACCACTTATTACATCCCACCGTTTCAGTCCACCATCGTCTCGCTTTGTTACGACGTGATGATGGAACCTGAAAACAGGTCAGTATTTAAAATCGGACACATGGCATGGGTTATGGACAATCAGATGATTGTTGATCAGTTCTTTGCTATGGCCGACGATGAAAACCTAAAAGGCCGTAAGACCGGACAGCGTTTTATCTGTGAATTTCTCAGATGGAAAACCCTTAAACGCGAACTTAATTGCGAATTTAAGATAAATAACGACAACGTCGCACTATTGGCCCATCTATACAACGCCTGCCCCGGTCGCGCCGACTACTTCAGAACCCGCGACATTAAAAACCTCAAAGTGCCGAAAGGCTACGAAACCATCCAGGAGATCATCTAATGACCAAGAAAAAAACCACCCGTAAAAAAACAACACGTAAAACCACCGGAAAACCAACGCCGGCACCTAAAAAACAAAACTTTGACATCATCGAACTGCTGTCAAAAAACCTAACGCATGAAAGCGATCAATCAAAGCTTGAGTTATTAATTAATCACTCAATAAGAGAGAAAATTGATTACGAAAAACAACAGTTTCAAAAAGCATTCACTGATTTTTCAGCCAACTGTCCGGAAATAGAAAAAGACCAGATATCAGAAGACGGTACCTACTACCATGCGACCTTGGGCCATTTAACAAAAACCTTAAAACCATCCCTTGCAAAGCATGGTTTAACCTTTCGATGGTACCAGGACCAGGACGACGCCGGCTGTCTATATGTAACCTGTGTATTAACCCATATCGACGGTCATAGCGAATCGACCACGCTTAAAGGCTACCCGGATGATTCAGGCGGACTTAACATGTCACGAGCCGTGGCCGCCACAAACACCCTTCTCGAACGTTACACGTTACTTGCAGTTCTGGGCATGGCGCCGATGGACGACGACACCGATGGCACCGCCATGACCGGCCACATGTCCACACAAATCAACGAAAAGAGACCGACTGGCCGAACAATCTCAAAAGACCAGGTGAAAAAGATTAACAGCCTGATCGACGAATATGATTTAAACCGGTTCGGGTTTCTAACTTGGATGCGCAGTGAGTTCGACGTCCAGAAAATCGAACAAATACCCGCCGCCGAATATCAATCAAC
>QQUO01000311.1 GCA_008501575.1 Pseudomonadota bacterium | reverse complement strand
CAGTGGTTTGACATCAAACCCAAAGACAACAAGCTGGCAGAACAAATGGATCGATTCGCCGATCAAATCAAAGAACAACGAAAAATCTTTGATAAACGATTCGACGAGAAAAAAGCCAAAATCGTTCGAGGTGATGATTTGGCGCCTGGTGTTCTGAAAATGGTTAAAGTCTACTTAGCCGTTAAGCGCCGTATTCAGCCGGGTGATAAAATGGCCGGTCGACACGGTAACAAGGGTGTAATTTCCATGATTGTGCCGGAAGAAGATATGCCGTTTGATGCAGATGGACGTCCGGTGGATATCTGTTTGAATCCCCTGGGTGTACCCTCGCGAATGAATATTGGTCAGATTCTGGAAGTGCATTTAGGCTTGGCGGCGCGTGGTTTGGGTTACCAAATTACTCAAATGCTGGAAGAGAATGCCACCATGGCAAAACTGAAAGAGTTTTTGACTGAAATTTATAATGTCGATGAAGAAGGTAAAGTCAGTTTTAGTGGTTTTAACAAAGATGAAATGTTGGAGTTGGCGCATAACTTGAAAGAAGGTGTGCCCATGGCAACCCCGGTTTTTGATGGTGCTAAAGAGGAACATATCCGCAAATTATTAAAAATCGCCGGATTGCCCGAAGATGGTCAAACCATTTTGTTTGATGGTCGCACCGGAAAACAGTTCGATCGACCGGTAACTGTCGGATACATGTACATGTTAAAACTCAATCACTTGATTGACGACAAAATGCATGCCCGTTCTACAGGTCCCTATTCGCTGGTGACGCAACAACCATTGGGTGGTAAAGCCCAATTTGGTGGTCAGCGATTTGGTGAAATGGAGGTCTGGGCCTTAGAGGCTTATGGTGCCGCATATACCTTGCAAGAAATGTTAACGGTTAAATCCGATGATGTGCAAGGCCGTAACCAAACCTATAAGAACATTGTTGATGGTAACCATAAAAATGTTTCAGGCGTGCCTGAATCCTTTAACGTATTGGTCAAGGAAGTCAGAGCCCTTGGTTTGAATATGGAATTGGAAAACGAATAAGCCAGGAGAAACAGATGAAAGATTTAATTAAATTATTTAATCCCAAAAAAGAAGTGCAAGACTTTAATGCCATTAAAGTTTCTCTGGCACCACCGGAATTGATTCGGTCGTGGTCTTATGGTGAGGTGAAAAAACCTGAAACCATTAATTACCGAACCTTTAAACCGGAACGGGACGGCTTGTTCTGTTCTGCGGTATTTGGTCCGGTTAAAGACTATGAATGTCAGTGCGGTAAATACAAACGCATGAAACACCGCGGTGTGGTCTGTGAAAAATGTGGTACGGAAGTGACCCTGGCTAAAGTACGGCGTGAGCGCATGGGCCATATTGAACTGGCCAGTCCGGTGGCACATATTTGGTTTTTAAAATCATTGCCATCAAGAATTGGTTTGATGCTGGACATGACCTTGCGGGAAATTGAACGTATTTTATACTTCGAATCCTTTGTGGTCACCGATCCGGGCATGACTGAACTGGAAAAAGGTCAGTTATTGACCGATGAACAGTACGGTGAAGCGATTGAAAACTATGGTGATGAATTCAAAGCCCTGATGGGTGCTGAAGCCGTTTATGAGCTGTTGGCAGAGATTGATATCAATGCCGAGTTGGTGAAATTACATGAAGACATCAACTCCACCAAGTCCGCAACAAAAATTAAGCGATTATCAAAACGAATTGGCTTATATGATGCCTTTAATAAATCCGGTAATAAACCGGAGCACATGATATTAACTGTGTTGCCGATTTTACCGCCTGATTTACGGCCATTGGTGCCTTTGGATGGCGGTCGATTTGCCACCTCAGATTTAAATGATTTATACCGCCGTGTGATTAACAGAAACAATCGTTTGAAGCGATTGTTGGAGTTACACGCGCCGGATATTATTGTGCGTAATGAAAAACGGATGTTACAAGAATCCGTTGATGCCTTATTGGATAATGGTCGTCGCGGCCGCGCCGTGACCGGCAGTAACCGTCGGCCATTAAAATCTTTGGCCGATATGATCAAAGGTAAGCAAGGCCGATTCCGTCAAAACCTGCTTGGTAAACGGGTGGATTATTCCGGTCGTTCGGTGATCGTGGTCGGACCCACTTTACGCCTGCACCAGTGTGGTTTGCCGAAGAAAATGGCCCTTGAGTTGTTCAAGCCGTTTATCTTGGGTCGACTATTAAAAGACGGTTTTGTTTCGACCATTAAAGCCGCTAAGCGTGCCATTGAAGCTGAAGTGCCTGAAGTATGGGATATTTTGGATTTTGTGATTCGCGAGCATCCGATTCTGTTAAACCGGGCGCCGACTTTACATCGATTGGGTATTCAGGCTTTTGAGCCGGTTTTAATTGAGGGTAAAGCCATTCAATTACACCCGCTGGTTTGTACCGCTTTTAATGCCGACTTTGACGGTGACCAAATGGCGGTTCATGTGCCTTTATCGATTGAAGCCCAGTTAGAAGCACGAACCTTAATGATGTCCACCAACAATATATTGTCACCGGCATCCGGTGAGCCAATTATTGTGCCATCACAAGACGTGGTATTGGGTTTGTATTATATGACCCGCTCCCTGGTGAATGAAAAAGGCGAGGACATGATTTTCTCTGATATGGGCGAGGTGAATCGTGCTTATCAAAATGGTCATGTGTCATTACAAGCCAACATCAAAGTGCGGTTAACGACCACCGATGAACAGGGTGAAGAACACACTGATTTGGTTGAAACAACGGTCGGCCGAGCCATTCTGGCTGACATATTACCGACCGGTTTAAGTTTTGATTACATTAATCAAACGCTCAACAAAAAAGCCATCTCAGCATTATTAAATGCCTGTTATCGTCAGTTGGGCACCAAAGCAACGGTCATTTTTGCGGACCAGTTGATGTACACCGGATTTAGGTATTCAACCATTGCCGGTATCTCAATTGGTGTCACCGACTTGATTATTCCGGATGCCAAGAAAGATATTCTGGAAGCCGCCGATAAAGAGGTCTTGAAAATTCAAGAACAATACACCTCAGGTTTAGTAACAGCCGGTGAGCGCTACAACAAAGTGGTTGATATTTGGTCGAAAGCCAATGAAGAAGTGGCTGCTGCAATGATGGAAGTCATTGGTAAGGAAGACGTAAAAGATAAAGATGGTAATACCGTCGAACAGGATTCCATGAACTCAGTTTTCATTATGGCTGACTCAGGAGCGCGTGGATCTCAAGCACAAATGAGGCAACTGGCCGGAATGCGCGGATTAATGGCAAAACCGGATGGTTCGATTATTGAATCACCCATTAAAGCCAACTTCCGTGAGGGTCTTGATGTGATGCAGTACTTCTCATCAACCCATGGTGCCCGTAAGGGTCTGGCAGATACCGCTTTGAAAACCGCGAACTCTGGTTACTTAACCCGCCGATTGGTGGATGTGGCCCAGGATGTGGTGATTACTGAAGTGGATTGTGGTACTTTAAATGGTTTTGATTTACAGCCCATCGTTGACGGTGGTGAAGTGATTGAAACATTGGCCGATCGTGTATTGGGTCGGGTGGTGGCCGAAGATGTGGTCAACCATCAAGATAAAGTGGTGATTGCAGCCGGCACCATGATTGGTGAAGAACTGGTGGATCTGATTGAAGAAGAAGGTTTGGATAAAATCAAGGTTCGTTCACCAATCACCTGTGAAACTGATTTTGGTATTTGTGCCCAGTGCTATGGCCGTGATTTATCACGTGGTCATCGCGTTAATAATGGTGAAGCGGTTGGTGTTATGGCTGCCCAGAGTATTGGTGAGCCCGGTACCCAGTTAACCATGCGTACCTTCCACATTGGTGGTGCCGCCACCAAAACCACTGCCTCGGATAATGTCGAAATCAATTCATCCGGTACCATTCGCATGCACAACATTAAGTATGTGACCAATCCTGATAAAAAACTGGTGGCAATTTCTCGTTCCGGTGAAATTTCTGTGATTGACAAGTCAGGTAAAGAGAAGGAACGTTATAAAGTTCCTTACGGTGCGGTGATTCATGTTAAAGACAAAGCCAAAGTTAAAGCCGGTGAAGTCATTATTAACTGGGATCCGCACACCCATCCGATTGTTTCTGAAGTGGCCGGTCAAGTTGTGTTAAGTGACTTTAAAGAAGGCATTACCGTTGAGGAAAAACTCGATGAGTTAACCGGTTTAACCAGTTTTATTATCACCGATCCGAAACAACGGGGCCAAGCCGGTAAAGACTTGCGTCCAATGGTTCGCCTGGAAGATAAAAAAGGTAATCCGATTATTATTCCGGGTACTGATGTGCCGGCACAATATATGTTGCCACCCGGTGCGGTGGTCAACATCCGCAACGGCCAGGACGTCTCAGTGGGTGATTTCTTAGCGAGAATTCCGCAAGCATCATCGAAAACACGTGATATCACCGGTGGTTTGCCGCGGGTTGCTGATTTGTTTGAAGCCCGCAAACCTAAAGATCCGGCGATACAGGCAGAAGCCAGTGGCGTGGTGAGTTTTGGTAAAGACACCAAGGGTAAAAACCGTTTGGTTATTAGTCAAGCCGACGGTGAGAAAAATGAAACCCTTATTCCTAAATGGCGCCAAATCATTGTGTTTGAAGGTGAGCATGTTGAAAAAGGTGATATCGTGGTCGAGGGTGAACCAAACCCGCATGATATTTTAAGATTGCAAGGGGTTGCAGCCCTGGCCGCATATTTGGTCAATGAAATTCAAGATGTGTATCGTTTGCAAGGTGTTAAAATCAATGATAAGCACATTGAATGTATCATTCGACAAATGCTGCGCAAGGTTGAAATTGTAGAACCGGGTGACACCGATTACCTGCAAACAACTCAGCTGTCTTATAAAGAAGTGATTGCCACCAACCGTGAAATTTTGAAGAAAGATGGTATTCCTGCTGAATTTGAAATGTTGTTGCTGGGTATCACCAAAGCTTCTTTAGCCACGGAATCATTTATTTCGGCCGCTTCTTTCCAGGAAACCACACGGGTGTTAACGGAAGCATCGGTTAAGGGTACTCGGGATGAGTTGCGCGGATTAAAAGAAAACGTTATCGTTGGTCGCTTGATTCCAGCCGGTACCGGTTTGGGTTATCACTTAAAACAATCACAGACCAAAGAAGCGGAATTACAATCTGAATTACAGGCCATGGTTGATGATGCTGAAGCTGAAGTTAAGAATGATTCAGAGGCGGATTTAATCGATGAATTGCGGAAAGCCGCAGACATGCAGTCTGAGGAGTCCGGCGAGGAATAAAAAGGCCCTTTTCGGGGGTTGTAAAGAGTCGTTTGAAAAAACAGATTCTGTTCTTGACTATTGAGGGGTAAAAAACTAAAATCCCCGTTCTTTGATGCGACAGGCTGATTTTGAATCAGCCTGTCGTTTATTTCTGGAGACCTTTAAATCGTATAAAAGTCTCTTCAATAAGGTAAATTTTGCATATGGCAACAGTAAATCAATTGGTTCGAAAACCAAGAAAAGACAACATTGAAAAAACAAATGTACCCGCGTTAGAAGGCTGTCCTCAGAAGCGAGGCGTCTGTGCGCGTGTGTATACCACAACGCCGAAAAAACCAAACTCGGCATTACGTAAAGTGGCGCGTGTCAGATTAACTAACGGCTATGAAGTAACTTGCTATATCGGCGGTGAAGGACATAATTTACAAGAACACTCTATCGTATTGATTCGGGGTGGTCGTGTAAAGGACTTACCCGGTGTGCGTTACCATGTAGTCCGCGGCGCTCTTGATACTGCCGGCGTGAGTGAGCGTCGCCAAGGTCGCTCTAAGTACGGCGCTAAACGCCCTAAATAATCAATAGGTAGCTAAAATGTCAAGAAAAAAGAGTAATTTTAAGCGTGAAGTATTGCCTGATCCGAAGCACGGTAGTGAGTTAATCAGTAAATACATCAATATGGTCATGAAAAGTGGTAAAAAAGCTGTGGCCGAAAGTATTGTGTACGGTGCTATGGAGCAAGTTGCCGAGAAGGAAAAAGGCGATATTGTTGAAATCACTGAGCGCGCATTGGAAAAAGTAAAACCGATGGTTGAGGTTAAATCTCGACGAGTCGGTGGTGCCACATACCAGGTGCCGGTTGAAGTCCGTCCGCGCCGACAAATGGCATTGGCCATGCGTTGGATGATTGACGCAGCCCGCAAACGCGGTGAAGCCAATATGCCGTCTAAATTAGCCGGTGAGATGTTGGACGCTTTGCATGACCGTGGTGCTGCCATGAAACGTCGTGAAGAAGTGCATAAAATGGCTGAGGCCAATAAAGCCTTTGCTCATTACCGCTGGTAAACAGTTTAGGAATAGGATATTGAAGTGGGTCGAGATACACCGATTACAAAGTACCGTAATATCGGCATTATGGCCCACATTGATGCCGGTAAGACAACCACCACAGAACGGATTCTGTTTTATACCGGTATATCGCATAAATTAGGTGAAGTTCATGACGGTAATGCGGTCATGGATTGGATGGAACAAGAGCAGGAACGGGGTATTACCATAACCTCGGCGGCCACCACTTGTTTTTGGCAAGGTATGGATGGTCAGTTTGACAAGCACCGGATTAATATCATTGATACCCCGGGGCATGTTGACTTCACCATTGAAGTGGAGCGGTCATTACGTGTATTGGATGGCGCGGTGGCGGTTTTTTGTTCGGTTGGTGGCGTCGAGCCACAGTCCGAAACAGTCTGGCGACAGGCGGATAAGTATCATGTGCCGCGGTTGGCTTTTGTTAATAAAATGGATCGCACCGGTGCTGATTTTAAGCGCGTGGTGGCCCAGATTAAAGACAGATTAGGTGCCAGGGCAGTGCCGATACAATGGCCGATCGGCGCCGAGGAAAATTTCCAGGGTGTGGTGGATTTACTGCGTATGCAGGCCATATATTGGCATGAAGATGACATGGGTGTCACTTTTGATTTAAAGGATATCCCCGCTGAATTGCAGGATACCTGCGAGGCAGCACGCGAGTTGGTGTTGGAAGCCGCTGCAGAGGCCAATGAGGGCCTGATGGACAAATACCTTGAATCCGGTGAGTTGACGTATGACGAAATCATCTCCGGTTTAAGAAAAGGAACCATAAATAACGAAATTGTGTGTTGCATGTGCGGTTCGGCCTTTAAGAATAAAGGTGTCCAGGCGATGTTGGATAAGGTGGTGGAAATTATGCCCGCACCGACAGATGTACCTGCCATTTCCGGTGTTTTACCTGATGGTGAAACCGGTGAGCGTCACCCAACGGATGAAGATCCTTTTTCAGCGTTGGCGTTCAAAATAGCCACTGATCCTTTTGTCGGTAATTTGGTTTTTTTCCGGGTTTATTCCGGGGTGCTCAAGTCTGGAGACACGGTTTATAACCCGATCAAAGATCGCAAAGAACGCATTGGTCGTTTGTTGCAAATGCATGCCAACAGTCGCGAAGAAGTCCAGGAAGTTCGGGCTGGAGACATTGTCGCTGCCGTTGGTTTAAAAGATGTGGGAACCGGGGAAACCTTGTGTGATGTTGACGAGGTCATTACTTTGGAACAAATGGAGTTTCCGGAGCCGGTGATAGCAGTTGCGGTGGAGCCAAAAACCACCAGTGACCAAGACAAAATGGGCATGGCTTTGAGTAAGCTGGCTTTAGAAGATCCGTCTTTTAAAGTGGCCACCGATGAAGAATCGGGGCAGACGATTATTTCAGGAATGGGTGAATTACACCTGGAAATCATTGTTGACCGGTTACTGAGAGAGTTTAAAGTGGCGGCCAATGTCGGTAATCCGCAAGTGGCTTATCGCGAAACAGTGACAAAAGTTGTTGAACAAGAAGGTAAGTTTGTGAAACAATCCGGCGGTCGCGGGCAATACGGCCATGTAAAAATTAAAATTGAACCCATGGAACAGGGTTTTGGTTATGAATTTGTTAACCAAATTACAGGCGGTGTGATTCCCAAGGAATACATCGGCCCGGTTGATAAAGGCATACAAGAACAAATGGCCAATGGGGTATTGGCCGGTTACCCGGTGGTTGATTGCCGAGTGACTTTATTTGATGGCTCATTTCATGAAGTTGATTCGAATGAA
>QQUO01000353.1 GCA_008501575.1 Pseudomonadota bacterium | reverse complement strand
TCAGCCCAGAGTCATCCCATAAAAAACAGAGAAAAATTATCTCAATTATTGCATGGAATAAAAGAACGCTTTAAAACAGGTGATATACCATTGCCCAACCATTGGGGTGGCTATCGGGTCATTCCGGATCACTATGAGTTTTGGCAGGGTCGCGCCAGCCGCTTACATGACCGATTCAGCTATAGTAAAACCGATCAGGGTTGGCACATTGAACGATTGGCCCCTTAATGTATGCAAAACTGCGAAAAAATTCATCTGCCGGTTCAAAGTTAATTTCCCCTAACGACGATTTTTTGATCAGTTTTATACTAATTTGAAACTTTTAGTGATGGGTTGGCGACTTTATATCGCGGGTCTTCAATCAGATTAACTTCGACTAAATCACCGGCTTTGCGTAACATGCCGATACATTCAGCGCTCAGATGTCGGTAGTGCACCGTTTTACCGCGACGCTGATAACGATCGGCGAGTTTGTCGAGGGCTTCAATACCGGAATGGTCATATACCCGGGCATCGAGAAAATCGACAATCACATCATCAGGATCATCAGCCGGTGAGAAAATATTCTGAAAATTGTGAATGGAACCAAAAAAGACCGGTCCTGACAGTTGGTAAATTTTGGAGCCTTGTTCATCGATGTGGGTTTTGGCATCAATCCGTTTGGCCCCTTTCCAGGCAAACACCAGGGCGCTGACAATCACACCAATAATCACGGCAATGGCCAAATCAGCGATGACGGTAATCCCTGAAACCAGGACAATAACAAAAATTTCTGACTTTTGAACCTTATTAATCATCCGTAAGCTGGCCCATTCAAAAGTGCCTAAAACCACCATAAACATGACACCAACCAAGGCCGCCAAAGGAATCATCTCAATCCATCTTGAACCCACCAATATAAATAACAGTAAAGCGACTGCCGCTGTAATCCCAGACAAGCGCCCACGGCCTCCGGATTTGATGTTAATCATACTTTGGCCAATCATGGCACAACCACCCATGCCGCCAAAAAAGCCGGTGGTGAAGTTGGCGATGCCTTGGCCCAGACATTCGCGATTACCATTACCACGGGTTTCTGTGACTTCATCAATTAAACTCATGGTTAACAAGGATTCAATTAAACCAACAGCGGCCAAAATCACCGCATAAGGTAAAATAATTTTAAATGTGGCCATGGTCAAAGGCACCTCGGGAATGGCAAAAGTCGGTAAACCACCGGCTAAGGTGGCGGCCGGGTTTCCGGACTCACCACGCATATAATCAATAACATTGGGAATTGGAATTTCCAGCAAGATAACCAACGCCGTTACCCCGACAATCGCCACCAAAGAAGCCGGTACTGCGCGGGTGAGTTTAGGTAAGAAGTGAATAATGAGCATGGTTAATAACACCATCCCAAGCATCCAGTACAAAGTGTCGCCACTCATCCAAACCTTAATGCCGTCGTCACTAATAACCTTAAATTGACCCAATTGAGCCAGAAAAATCACAATGGCCAAGCCATTTACAAAGCCCAGCATCACCGGGTAGGGCACCATCCGGATAAACATTCCCAAACGCAAAATTCCAGCCAGCATTTGGATTACGCCGGTTAATACCACCGCAGCAAATAAATACTCAACACCGTGCTGAGCCACCAATGCCACCATCACCACCGCCATGGCGCCGGTGGCACCGGAAATCATTCCCGGGCGCCCGCCAAATATTGAAGTTAATAATCCCACCATAAACGCCGCATATAAGCCCACAAGTGGATCAACACCGGCCACAAAAGCAAACGCCACCGCCTCAGGAACCAAAGCCAAAGCCACGGTCAGGCCGGACAAAACATCATTTTTGATGCTGTATTGAATGCGTTTTGAAAACAGGTTAAACATGGTTGGAAGTGGCGGTAAAAGGCGCGATATCCTACTTGGATTTAAGTGAAAGTCAACCACTTTACCACTTTTGTCGACCGACTGAATGATACAAAGTGAGCTAAGCCAAATATTTTATGTGTGATTAGCTTGTAAAATCCTTACAATAAGCCATTATTTTGGTTATCGGTATCAATCTATGTTGTTAATGAGAAAACTAATAAGCTGGATACATTCAGGCAGTTTAATCCAACAAATCATTGTGGCATTGATTTTAGGAATTATTTTGGCGGTTATCTGGCCACAAGCGGCTTTATCCAGCGGTTTCCTGGGCAGGTTATTTGTCACAGCATTAAAATCGGTGGCGCCGATACTGGTGTTAATCCTGGTGGCGGATGCCATTTCAAAACACCAAAGTGACCAACCATCAAACATCAAAAGTATTTTGCTTCTTTATGTTTTTGGAACATTTGCAGCAGCCATGACTGCCGTGGCCATAAGTTTCTTGTTTCCAACCACGCTTGATTTAAGCCTAGCCGGATCTGATATTTCGCCACCCGGTGGTATTGCTGAAGTGTTGAAAACATTGGCTTTTAATGTGGTCGATAATCCGGTGCATGCCTTACTCAATGCCAACTACATCGGTATTTTAGCCTGGGCCATCTTGGCCGGCCTGGCTTTACGACACACCGATGGCACCAGTAAAAAAGTGCTTGCAGACGGTGCATTTGTTATCAGTAAAATTGTCGGTTGGGTGGTGCGTTTAGCACCGATTGGTGTTTTTGGACTGATTGCTTATGCCATTGCCGACACCGGTTTTGAGGTGTTGGCGACTTATACAAGGCTTATTGTGGTGTTACTGTCAGCCATGTTGATTGTGGCTTTGCTGCTGAACCCACTGATTGTTTTTTTCAAATTAAGACGTAATCCGTATCCTTTGGTTTTCAAGTGCCTGTCCCAAAGTGGTATCACCGCCTTTTTTATGCGCAGTTCCGCCGCCAATATCCCGGTAAATATAAAATTGGCGAAAAACATGGGCTTACGCAAAGAAACCTACAGTATTTCTATTCCCCTCGGTGCCACCATAAATATGGCCGGAGCCGCCGTCACCATCACTGTCATGACCTTGGCCGCTGCTCACACGGTCGGTATTGAGGTTAATATTGTGACCGCTTTTCTGTTGTGTTTATTGGCCACCATCGGTGCCACCGGCGCATCCGGAGTACCCGGTGGTTCTTTGTTATTGATTCCTATGGCCTGCAGCTTATTCGGCATTGATGACAGTGTCGCGGCCCAAGTGGTGGGTATCGGCTTTATTATTGGCGTCATTCAGGATTCGGCAGAAACCGGCCTTAATTCATCCACGGATATTTTATTTACCGCTGCCGCTGATTTAGCCGATCAGGAAAAAACACAGACAACTCTGAACAATTCATCCTTATGAAATTGACTGACAGCGTTGCTTTTAAATCATTAACCAGGAGCTAAGATTATGAAAGCCATTTATATTCAACGGGCTTTAGCGTTTATATTTTTTTCATTAGGCAGTTGGTGTTTATTGATGCCGGCCACCGTCGAATGGCTGGTGCTTAAACCGGACTATTATATTGGCAATGTTAGCAGTCATTTACTCCTGGGTTGTTTCGGTGCACAAGCAGTTTTGGTTGGAACCGTCATTCTCTCGGCTCGATTTAAAGCCAGCACCTTTCTTATATTTGGATTAGTCGGTTCTGTGCCATTCTTTGTGTTTAATTTTTACTTTTATTTTATCAAAGAGATGTTTACCGATTGGATGTTGTTAGATTTTGTAGGTAATCTCGGCATCTTATTATGTGGAATTTGGGGGTATCGCCTATCCAAACAAGAACATCATTTGTCGTAGTAAAATAATTTATTCGCTTGCCACCACAGATAAAACATATAATAAAAGTTAGGAGTAAATACTATGAACACATTCTTTAACCCGGTTGTCTGGTATGAGATTTATGCGCAGGACATGCCTCGCGCCATACAATTTTACCAAAACCTTTTAAACATAAAGATGGTGTCTTTAGCATCTCCCACAGACGATGAAATGTGGTCTTTTCCCGGCACTATGGAAAATCTGGGTGCCAACGGTGCATTGGTGAAAATGAAAGGCGTTGATTCTGGTGGTGGAGGTACTTTGGTGTATTTTTCTTGTGCAAACTGTGCTGATGAAGAAGCCCGGGTCGAAGCCAATGGCGGGCGCGTGATAAAGCCAAAGTTTAGTATTGGTGATTTTGGATTTATTTCATTAATTACCGATACCGAAAACAATATGATTGGTTTACATTCTATGTCTTAACAATTATCATTTTTCACCGCAAGCATCTGTGGTATTTCGATTTTCTTATTGGCGTCTCGGTTTATAATTAAATCAGTGTTTTAATATTGTATGAGGTTTTGTTTTTGGTATCTTTTGTTGAATCAAAGCCATGTTAAAATAAAAATTCATGCATGAATATAGCCATCAATAGAATGACAAAGTTTCTGGCACTTGTGCCGATAACAATGATCTTATTCACTTCAACGGCATGGAGTGCCATTAATTGCTTGCAAGCTCCGACTTTAGAGTCACCCAGCGGCAATATCGTAACTGTGTCGAACGTTCAGCAATTGCATCAAGCCATTGATAACTTGCAAGCGAACACCACGGTTTTAATACAGCCGGGGGATTATGTTTTAAATAAAACTTTATATATTCAAGAAAACAATATCACCCTCAGAGGTAACAGTGATTACTGCGACCAGGTTAACTTGATTGGCCAAGGTATGGAGCAAGCCAATTACGGTAATGTACCTCACGGTATTTGGTCTAATGCCAGTGCTTTAACAGTGCAGAATCTGACCATCCGTGATGTATATTTTCACCCGATACAATTTGATGCCAATGCTGATTCACCGACACTCTATAACCTGCGTTTACTCGATGCCGGTGAACAATTTATTAAAGGCAGCTCAGGTGGAAGTTTAGGTACGGGTGTTGATAATGGTGTTGTTGAATACACCATTATGGCCTATACCATAGCCCCACCGAATACAGATCATGGTGGCGGTACGGGCTATACCAATGGCATCGATATTCACGGTGGTGATGGTTGGCAAATAAGGCACAATTTATTCAAAAACTTCCACACCCCGGATGGCAGTGACCACCTATGGAACCCGGCTATCTTGATGTGGAACGGATCCAGTAATACTTTAACTGAAAACAATGTATTTATTGATGTGGATCGCGCCATTGCCTATGGCTTGACTAATCGTTCCACAGGCACCGATCATTATGGCGGCATCATCAGAAATAATATGATTTACATGTCACCCGGGATTTACAGCCCAACTCGACGGGCCAATTCAGATGCCTTGATTATCGTCTGGGATTCACCCCAAACCCAAGTTTTACACAACAGTATTCTCACTAACCTGAATCAACGTTTGGCCATAGAGTTTCGATTTAGCACCACCGGCAGCCAAGTGCGAAATAATCTCAGTGATGCTGATATTGGTTCCAGAAATGGTGCGACTTACAGCCAAAGCGACAACCTAAACAGTGCCACGCCAAGCATGTTTATTAATCCAATGGCAGGAGATCTTCATTTAAATAACACGGCCAGCACCGCCATTGATCAAGTGGCCCCACTGATTGATGCCATGCGTGACTTTGACCACGAATTGCGCCCCTTGGGCAATAATGCCGATATCGGTGCCGATGAATTTAGCCTGATTTATGATCTTATTTTTGAGGATGGTTTTGAATAACTTTGAAATATCAAATCAGTAATCAAAAAAAACAATATTGACTGAGTTGGTTTGATGGTTTTATTAACCACAGCAATAAAAAGTAAGTTTAAAAACGTTAATAAACAGTCTAAATCAAATTTACTTTTAGACAAGATAAACAATAAACAGTAATTTTTATATTCAACACCAAGCTTTTTTAATCATGTTTCGTTATTTGGTTTCGCCAATGCTTTAAATGAGCCGTCATATTCTTACCCACATAAATTTGAGGTTCAGAATGTTTACTGTCCGGGAAATCATTGATTTCCCATTGCTCAATGGTTTTTTTGGCGTCCTCAAAAGCCGCAATAAAGGTTTGTTGATGGGGCATCGCTTCTTTGAACATGGCTTTGGCAAAATACGTCATGTCACTGTCTTCACCACAACCAAATGATGTTCTGTCTTCGCGAGCGGCTGTCATGACCAGATGATAATCATTTTCTAAAAATGGCATAAAGCTGCCGGAATAACAGGCTGAAATCATAATGACTTTCCATTTGATTGGGCTGTCTTTAATGACTTTGCCAAAATCTTCCGCATCAATTTGAGACAAAGTTAGACCCGGGTAAGAAACCGAAATTTGCTGTTTTGTGCCATGGCTGGTTAGGTATAAAAATAAGATATCTTGATTGACATCCATTTTCTCAGCAAGTCCTGTCAAAACTTCTTTAATGGAATGATTGGTCAGTAGGGGTTTTTCTTGTTTTTTTAACGGATTGTTCAATAAGGTGATTGATTTGTCTTCGGTTCCAAAATGTTTAGCAAAGTAACTTTCAATATAATCAATTTCTTTATAAAAAACTGATTCACTGTGCGCAGCCATGCCGAAAAAATACATGTCTATTTTATTGTCGTTATGTTTTGATACATTTAATAATGAATCAAAAAGTAACTTATTTTGCTTATACAATAAATCATCAACAGGCAATTTGTTTCTTCTTGATTTACCGGCTAAGCGAGGATCATTCGGATTGTAACCGTATTCCCATTGACCTGAAATTTCACTGATGCCAGCAACTGGCGAGGCTAATACCAAGATGCCTTCACCATGGTATTCGCCATATTCAAATTCCCCTTGATATTGGTTACCATCCTCATCTGTTAACTTACCCTTGCCATGATAAAACCATTCAACAACATCTCCCTCATAATGAGAGCCATTGCTCATAGTGATTTGGCCTTGGCCATTTAACAT
This sequence comes from Pseudomonadota bacterium, assembly GCA_008501575.1. GTDB lineage: Bacteria > Pseudomonadota > Gammaproteobacteria > Xanthomonadales > Marinicellaceae > Marinicella. Next base: position 1,359 of record QQUO01000353.1, on the reverse strand, counting down.
GCCTTCTTCAAAATAACCTGAATAAATATCGCCACTATTGGTGGTGTATGAACCTTTGCCTTCAAGTAGCCAGTTTTTGAAAGTGCCTTCATTAACAGTACCGCTTGGATCTATGTGCGTTCCATTTACAAGAACGCCTCGATCAAACTCACCTTCATAGATATTGTTATCGTTGGTACGCATGATGCCCCTGCCGGAGAGATGGTTACGAATAAAGGCACCTTCATATTCAGTGCCATCAAAAAATATAAAAGTACCACCACCATGCATCATGCCATCTTTAAAAGATCCTTTATAATGGCTTCCGGTGTTCTCCCAAAGTTCTCCTGAGCCATGCATCAACCCCTTTTTAAATTGACCCACATAACGGGTACCGTCTGCCCAAATTAATTCACCCTTGCCATCAAACAGGCCATCCTTTATTTCACCGTAATATTGACTGTTATCCGGTAAAACAACATCTGCAGGTAACAGCTTAGTCACTGAGGAGCGATCTTTTAAGAACACAAAATAGGTCAACAAGATCAAAGTTAATATAAATAGTATGGCTTTTGTTTTCATTGAAACTCTAATGCAGGTCGTATAAAAGCAATAGCAGCAGATATGACCAAATAAAGGGATGAATTATCTTCACTGCAAAAGGCACATTATAATTAAACTCAAGTAGCACTTGGAAACTCATAACGAAAACCATCATTAAACAGTTTAAATTTGGGCAGGATATATTTAAACAAAGAGCTGTTGAGGTGTTTTTCCAGCCAGCTTTGCAAAGCCGGCCAATCTTGTTGCTCGAACCATTGTTTATCAACGAAAGCGTATTGCCGGATAAAGGGCATGATGGCAATATCGGCGAGTTGAATGTTGTCGCCTAATAAATGAGCAGAGTTCTCAAGTTTTTGGTTGAGCACATTTAAAAAAGGCAAGGTATTGGCCCGGTGTTCATCGAAGCTGAGTTCGGGATAGCCCACATGGTATTTATAACGGTCAAGCAGCGGCTTGAATTGAATGTCATATTCTTCAATCAGTCTAAGACTATCGGCTTTGTCGAGCAACCAATTTTCCGGATCATTGTGTTGTAGCACATGTAACATGATTTCCAAACTTTCGTCGATCACTGTGCCATCCTCTAATACCAAAACCGGAACGGTGCCTTTGGGTGAGGCTATGAGCATGGTTTTTGGTTTGTCTTTTAAGATAATTTCACGAAGTTCACAGTGATAATCGCTGGCGGCGATTGCCATTCGCGTGCGCATGGCGTACGGACAACGGCGAAAGCTGTATAAAACAGGTAAGTTCTGGTTACTCATAAATGGTTAAACGATGGATTGAACGCGGCCGACTTCACCACTGGTGAGTTCG